>NZ_JBFTQY010000029.1:0-69151 GCF_056399245.1 Rhizobium sp. 01N447_2 | reverse complement strand
GGCAAGCCGTGCCCGCGACAACGTCCTGTTGATCGCCATCAGCCTCGATCCCCACAATTTCCAGCAGAGCGACGTCGAGCTGCCGCTCTGGCAGTGGTCGCTGGGCGACGGCGGCACGCTGGATGCCGAAGATCTGATCGGCGGGCATCGTTTCAAGTGGACCGGCAAATGGCAGAGCATCAGTCTCAATCCTGAGGTCCTGCCCTATGCGATCTGGCGTATTCGCTCAAGGGAGGCATGAATGGACACGATGAATGCAGATAGCGCGCCRCTGCCGCTCTGGTACAAGGATGCGATCATCTACCAGCTGCACATCAAGTCGTTCTACGACGCCAATGGCGACGGGGTCGGCGACTTCGCCGGCCTGCACCAGAAGCTCGATCATATCGCAGCCCTCGGCGTCAATGCCATCTGGCTTCTGCCTTTCTTTCCTTCTCCGCGACGCGACGACGGCTACGACATCGCCGACTACGGCAATGTTAGCCCCGATTATGGGACGATGGAGGATTTCCGAGCCTTCGTCGACGCCGCCCACCAGCGCAATATCCGCGTCATCATCGAGCTCGTCATCAACCACACCTCCGATCAGCATCCCTGGTTCCAGCGCGCGCGCCAGGCGCCGGCGGGATCGCCGGAGCGCGACTTCTATGTCTGGTCCGATACCGATCAGAAATTTCCGGAAACGCGCATCATTTTCATCGACACGGAAAAATCCAACTGGACATGGGACGCGGTCGCTGGCGCCTACTACTGGCACCGCTTCTATTCCCATCAACCCGACCTGAATTTCGATAGCCCCCTTGTCATGGAGGAATTGCTGAGGGTGATGCGCTTCTGGCTGGAAACCGGCATTGACGGTTTTCGTCTCGACGCGATCCCCTACCTTGTCGAGCGCGAGGGCACGATCAACGAAAACCTGCCGGAAACCCACGTGATCCTCAAACGCATACGCGCCGCGCTCGATGCCACTCATCCCGGCGTGATGCTGCTTGCCGAGGCCAATCAATGGCCGGAGGACACGCGCGAATATTTCGGAGAGGGCGACGAATGCCACATGGCCTTCCACTTTCCACTGATGCCGCGCATGTACATGGCGATCGCCAAGGAGGATCGGTTTCCGATCACCGATATCCTGCGTCAGACGCCGGAGATTCCAGACAACTGCCAATGGGCGATCTTCCTTCGCAACCACGACGAGCTGACGCTTGAAATGGTGACCGACGCCGAGCGGGATTATCTCTGGGAGACCTACGCATCCGACAAACGTGCCCGCATCAATCTCGGCATAAGGCGGCGCCTGGCGCCATTGATGGAGCGCGACCGCCGGCGGATCGAGCTGATGAACGCGCTTCTTCTCTCGATGCCAGGAACGCCGGTGATCTATTACGGCGACGAAATCGGCATGGGCGACAATATCTATCTCGGCGACCGGGATGGGGTGAGGACGCCGATGCAATGGTCTCCGGACCGTAATGGCGGGTTCTCCAGGGCAGATCCGGCGCGTCTCGTCCTGCCGCCCGTCGCCGACCCGCTCTACGGTTTCGAGGCCGTCAACGTCGAGGCGCAGAGCACGGACGCGCATTCGCTGCTCAACTGGACGCGCAGAATGTTGGCGTTGCGCGGCAGGCATCCCGCCTTCGGGCGTGGCACGCTGCGGTTTCTTTCACCGGAAAATCGCAAGATCCTTGCCTATCTCAGGGAGTATGAAGGTGAGGTCTTGCTTTGTGTTGCAAGTCTCTCGCGGCTGCCCCAGGCCGTCGAACTCGACTTGTCGAGCTTCGAGGGGCGCGTTCCCATTGAACTGACCGGCATGTCGCCGTTTCCGCCGATCGGCCAGTTGACCTACCTGCTGACCTTGCCGCCCTACGGTTTCTTCTGGTTCCAGCTGACGGCTGATGCCGACCCGCCGGCGTGGCGCACCGCACCACCGGAACAGCTTCCCGATCTGTTGACGATGGTCATCCGGCGTAACCTGCTCGACCTCGTGGATGAACCGGGTCATGCACGCATCCTGAGCGGCGAAATCCTGCCCGCCTATCTCTCCAAGCGGCGATGGTTCGGGGCAAAGGACCAGGCGCTTCAGGCCGCCCGACTGATCTCCACGACACCAATCCCATTCGCCGACGGCGTCGTCCTCGGCGAGTTGGAGGTCGTGCTGCCGAACCACAGCGAATCCTACCAACTGCCGCTCGCGGTCGCCTGGGACGATGCGCACCCATCCGCGCTTGCCCAGCAGCTTGCGCTTGGGAGGATTCGCCAAGGTAGACGCGTCGGTTTCCTCACAGACGGATTTGCCGTGGAGGCAATGGCGCGCGGCATTCTCCACGGACTTCGCGACCGCTCGCGCACCACCGGCCGGACCGGCACGCTCGAATTCATTGGGACAGAACAGCTCGACAGTCTCGATATTTCAGACGAGTTGCCGGTGCATTGGCTATCGGCTGAACAATCCAACAGCTCGCTGCTGGTCGGCGACGTAGCGATGATCAAACTGATCAGGCACATCTTCCCGGGCATCCATCCGGAAGTCGAGATGACGCGCTACCTCACCCGCGCCGGCTATGACCACACGGCGCCGTTGCTCGGCGAGGTCGCACATACCGATTCCAGCGGACGCCGTTCGACCTTGATCATCGTCCAGGGCGCGATCCGCAATCAGGGCGACGCCTGGAACTGGATGCTGAACAATCTGCGCCGTGGGGCCGACGAACTGGTGCTGAACGATCCGGCGGTCCAACCAGACGACGACGTCTTCCGGTCGCTGATCAGTTTCGTCGCGATGGTGGGCCTCAGGCTCGGCGAATTGCATGTCGTGCTCGCTGCGAAGACCGGGGACGAGGCCTTCAGCCCGGTGGTAGCAGGCGACAGCGAGGTCGAGGCGATGAGGAAGGCCGTTGCCGGGGAGCTCGCCTATGCCATGTCGAAGCTTGACGAACGCGACGAGAATGCCGACCCCGCAATCGACCTGCTCGCAGCGCCGCTTCTCAAGCGTCGTTCCGAACTCGCAGACCTCGCCGCGACGCTGGCGGAGAGCGCCCGCCATACGCTGATGACGCGCACGCATGGCGACTTCCATCTTGGCCAGATCCTCGTCAGCGAGGGTGATGCCGTCATTATTGACTTCGAGGGCGAGCCTGCGAAAAACCTGACGGAGCGCCGCGCCAAGACAAACCCGCTGCGCGATGTCGCCGGGCTTTTGAGATCGCTGAGCTATCTCGTGGCCACCGCCCAGCTCGATAATGACGCGGTCATCGAACACGACAACGAGGTCCGTCGCGAGGCGATCGCCCGCTTCGGGCGCCATGCCGAGGAGGCCTTTCTCGATGCCTATTCGCAGGCGGTTTCCGTATCGAAGGAGCTTGACATGCCAGCCAATCAAAGACGGAGGGTTCTCGATGCCTTTCTTCTCGAAAAGGCCGCCTACGAGATCGCCTATGAAGCCCGCAACAGGCCGAAATGGCTTCCGATCCCGCTATCCGGCCTTACCGAAATTGTATCGCGTCTGGCGGGGGTCAAGGCATGAATGTTGAGCGCTCGGAACTCCTGGCGGGCATCGGACAGGATGCGCTATGGGCCTTAATCGAGGGGCGCCACGGCGATCCCTTTTCGATCCTCGGTCCCCACGAAAGCGGCGGCATGACGATCGTGCGGGTGTACCTGCCCGGCGCGGAAGCGATCGATCTCATCGATGCGACGAGCGATCGGGTGGTGACGCCTTTCAGCATCGCCCACCCGTCCGGCCTGTTTGCGGCGGCGGCTGCGTCGAGGACGGGATACCGGCTGCGGATCACATGGCCGGATGCAGTCCAGATCACCGAGGACCCCTACAGTTTCGGTCTGCTGCTCGGGGAACTCGACCTCCATCTGATATCGGAGGGCACCCACTATAGTCTCAGCCGTACGCTCGGCGCGGTTGATATGTCGATCGACGGTATATCAGGCGTTCGTTTCGCCGTGTGGGCTCCGAATGCGCGCCGCGTCTCGGTTGTCGGCGACTTCAACGCCTGGGACGGGCGGCGAAACCCGATGCGGCTGAGACAATCGGCGGGCGTGTGGGAGCTGTTTATCCCCCGGCTGGCACCCGGCGAAAGATACAAGTTCGAGATCGTCGATGCGCAGGGGACCTGCCTGCCGCAGAAGGCCGATCCGGTGGCGAGGGCGAGCGAGGCCGCCCCATCCACCGCGTCCATCGTCGCATCGTCGACGCCGTTTCGATGGACCGATGACGGCTGGATGAAGGGCCGGTCCCGGCAAGACAGGCTGGAGGGCGCGTTCTCCGTTTATGAGGTGCACGCCGGTTCCTGGCTTCGCGATCAAAAGGACGGCAACAGGTCGCTCGACTGGGTCGAACTCAGCCAAAGGCTCGTTCCCTATGTCAGAGACATGGGCTTTACCCATATCGAGCTGCTTCCGATCATGGAGCATCCGTTCGGCGGATCCTGGGGTTATCAGCCGCTCGGCCTGTTCGCTCCGACCGGCCGATATGGGACGCCTGAGGATTTCGCCTATTTCATTGACCGGTGCCATGGCGCCGGGCTCGGCGTCATCCTCGACTGGGTGCCCGCCCATTTTCCCACCGACGTCTGGGGGCTTGCCCGCTTCGACGGCAGCGCGCTCTACGAGCACGAAGATCCGCGCGAAGGCTTTCACCGCGACTGGAACACGCTGATCTACAATCTCGGCCGCAAAGAGGTGAAAGGGTTCCTGATCGCCAGCGCGCTGGAATGGCTAGAGCGCTACCATATCGACGGTTTGCGGGTCGACGCCGTGGCCTCGATGCTTTACCGCGACTACAGCCGCAACGAGGGCGAATGGATTCCCAACCAATATGGTGGTCGCGAGAACCTGGAAGCGGTCGAATTCTTCAAGCACCTGAACAGCATCATTCACGAGCGCTGCCCGCACGCGATGACGATCGCCGAGGAATCGACGGCCTGGCCCGGGGTGACGAAGCCGCCGGAGCAAGGGGGGCTGGGCTTCGACATCAAATGGAACATGGGCTGGATGCATGACAGCCTGAGCTACATCGAGAAGGATCCGATTTACCGGAGCTACGCCCATGGCACGATGACCTTCGGAATGCTCTATGCCTATTCCGAACACTTCATTCTGCCGATTTCACATGACGAGGTCGTCTACGGAAAGGGCTCGCTGCTGACGAAGATGCCGGGCGACGAATGGCAAAAATTCGCCAATCTGCGCAGCTACCTCGCCTTCATGTGGGGCCATCCCGGCAAGAAGCTCTTGTTCATGGGCAGCGAAATCGCCCAGCCGGGCGAGTGGAATCATGACGGGTCGGTGACCTGGGATGTGCTGGACCGGCCTCAGCATGTGGGGATTCAGCGGCTGGTGAAGGATCTGAACGGCCTTTACGGGGGCGAGCCGGCATTGCAGTTCGGCGACTTTCATCCGGAGGGTTTCGAATGGGCGGCAGCCGACGACGCCGTCAATTCCGTCCTCGGCATGCTCCGTTATGCGCCCGATCGCGCTTCGACGGTCCTGGTCATGTCGAATTTCACGCCGGTGCCGCGTTACGGCTACAGGATCGGTGTGCCGAGAGACGGTGTGTGGATCGAGAAGATG
This sequence comes from Rhizobium sp. 01N447_2, assembly GCF_056399245.1. Lineage (NCBI taxonomy): Bacteria > Pseudomonadati > Pseudomonadota > Alphaproteobacteria > Hyphomicrobiales > Rhizobiaceae > Rhizobium > Rhizobium sp. 01N447_2. The sequence continues at coordinate 63,568 of NZ_JBFTQY010000029.1, read as the reverse complement.
ACGACGGATGCACGGGAATATGGCGGCTCTGGCCTGGTCAACGGCGCGGTGTCGACCGAACCGGTGCCCGCCCATGGCAGGCCCGTCTCGCTGTCGCTGACGCTGCCGCCGCTATCGACGATCTTTCTGCAGGGACCGTCGCCTTGAGCGGCTTCAGCCCTTGCGCTTCATTCGGTGTGCGGAGCCGGATGAATGAAAGGCCAAGGGCTCGCCTCGGATCCCTTCTCGATGGGAACCTCGATGAGAACGGGTTCGTCGAGAGATAGGGCTTTCTCGATCGCGTCTTTCAATTCGCCAGGGCTCGTCACCTTGAATGCGCGAATGCCGAAGCTCTCGCCAAGCGCGACAAAGTCTGGATTGGTGAGTTCCGAGCCAAGATAACGGCCTTTATACGCCTGCTTCTGGTCACGCAGTACGTTGCCATAGGCCGAATTGTTGAAGACGATGGCGATGACATTGATCTTATGCTGGACGGCGGTGGCAAGTTCCTGAACCCCGAACATGAAGCCGCCATCGCCGGAAACAGAAATAACGGCCTTGTCGGGATTGGCGACTTTCACGCCCAAGGCCGTGTTGAAGCCGAAACCCAGATTGTCCTGATAACCGCATGTGACGTACTGACGAGGGGCATAGACCGGGAATGCAAATCGGGCGGTAAAGCCCATCTGGCAGATTTCCTCGACGAAGAAGCCGTCCCTCGGCAGGGCTTCGCGAATGGCATCGAGATAGGCGAGCTGCGGCTGCACGGCCGAGAAGCGGGACCTGGCCTCTTCGTTGCGTTCGGCAAATTCGCGCGTGCGATCCGTGCGGCCGGAACCTGCCAGGGCATCGAGTAGAGCCTGCGTTCCAGCTTTGGCATCGGCGACCACCCCAACGTTCGGCTTAAGACGGACCATCTCGGTCGGATCGATATCGATGCGGATCACCTTGAGATCCTTGGGAAGCCACTTCCACCGCATGAATTGCAATTCGAGGCGGCTACCCACGCCGATCAGAACATCGGTGTTCTTCCAATATTCGTAGGCGGCGACGAAATTCAGGTAGTTCGGGTGGTCGTCGGCGACGATGCCCTTGCCGGAGCGATGGGACGTGACCGGCGACTGCAGCAATTCCGCAAGAGCAGCGATCTCCGCTCCAGCATCCACCGCGCCGCCGCCAACCATGATCATCGGATTCCTGGCGCCTGATATCAGTGCCGCCGCGGCAGCGATTTCATCAGGGTTGACGGCCGGATGAGACGCTGTCGTGCCGACCGGCAGATCGATTTCGGGGCCGGATTGTCCAAACACGTCCCACGGGGTTTCGACCGCTCCCGGACCCTGGCGGCCGGAGAGCATTTTGGCGACGATCTCGGCCATGACAGGGCCGGTTTCGGACTGGTGATTGATCCGCTCTGCCGTCTTTGTGATTCCGCGCATCGTCGCGAGTTGATCCGGTAATTCGTGCAACTGCCCTCTGCCTTGACCGATCAAGTGGGACATGATGTTGCCGGTGATGCACAGCACCGGGGCATTGGCGCCGTAAGCGGTGCAAAGAGCTGCCCCGGAATTGAGGACGCCTGGGCCGGGAACGACGGTATAGGCACCGATCCGGCCGGTGGATTTGGCATAACCATAGGCCATGTAACCGGCGCCCTGCTCGTGCCTGGTGTGAATGAACCGAATTTTGTCACCGGCACCGTAGAGAGCATCGTTAAAATCATACATGTGGGCGCCCGGGATGCCGAATACGGTATCGATCCCATGGGCGACGAGTGAACGGGTCATTGCCTGACCGGTCGTTTCTTTCCTGCTCATCCGGAGGCTCCAATGGCTTGAATTCGGTCAGGCGACCGTCGGCGATTTCAGGCAGCCTTCGGCTCTGAGCGCCGCGACGATGGCGTCGGCGTCGGCCGGTTGCATGCCCGCAAGGTTCATACGCCCGGAATCCGCCATGTAGATGCCGTGGCTCATTCTGAGCGCCACTGCCGTTTCCCTGGACATGGAGAGATTGGAGAACAGACCGCGTTGCCTGCTTATGAAGGCCAGATCAGGGGAGGCGGCGGCCAGCGCCGCACGATTGCCGTTGACGCGCAGGCACATCTCTTCAAGCTCAGCGCGCCACATGGCCGACATCTCTTCGCTCTCGAGAATGGTCCTGACGATTGCGGCTCCATGATCGGGCGGCATGGACCAGTTCACGCGGGCAAGTGCCGCCATGTTGCTTTCGACCTTCCCGATGTCATCGACATTGCGGGTCATGACATAGAGCGCTCCGACGCGCTCGCGATAGAGGCCGAAATTCTTGTCGCAGGAATAGGCGATCAGCGCCTCATCGACCACGTCGAGGATCATGCGCGTCGGCGCGGCGTCCTGTTCGAGACCGTCACCAAGGCCCTGATAGGCGAGGTCGATGAACGGCACCAGCCTATGCGTAACAAGAAGCTCGGTGATCCGCCGCCACTGTTCCATGGTAAAATCGATACCGGTCGGATTATGGCAGCAACCGTGAAGCAGCACGACGTCGCCTTCCCGAGCAGAAGACAAGGCGTCGACCACGCTTTCGAATTTCACTTGCTGCGACATCAGGTCAACGAAAGCGTACTCCTTTACCGGCAGGCGCGCCGAGCTAAAGATCGGCGCATGATTTGGCCAGCTTGGTGTTCCGAGCAGAACCTTCGCCGATGGATTTGCCGCTTGGATGAGCTCAGCACCGAGACGCAGGGCGCCGCTTCCACCGGGTGTCTGAATGCCGACAAGGCGTTGAGTAAACTTTGGCGATTTTCCGAAGATGATGGGTTGCAGGAGGCGCACGAATTGCAGATCACCTTCCGGGCCAAGATATTTCTTGCTGTCCTGGGTCTCCAGGAGAAACTGCTCCGCTGCCTTCACGGCACGCATCACCGGCGTGCGTCCCATAGTGTCACGATAAACCCCGACGCCGAGGTCGATCTTGCCGGGGCGATCGTCGGCCTGAAAGGCCTTGATGAGTGCAAGCAGGCTGTCGGCTGGCCGGCTGTTCAGTTTGTCAAACACAAGTCCACCTCGTTTTCGTAACTCTAAGTCGGAGACTAACGGAGCTTTCGCGGCGAATTTCTGCGATTATCTCCCCGTGACGGCGCATCCATGCAGACAATCGGCGCAACATGGCTATGATGTGCAGAAATTCTCCGTCTCGGTGTGGTGGTCATGCTTGATCAGTTCGATATCAAATTGCTCGCCGCTCTCCAGCAAAACAGCGAGGTGACGCAGAGCGAACTGTCTCAGAAGGTCAATCTCTCCGCGACCCAATGCGCGCGCCGTTTGGAAAGGCTGCGCAATGAGAAATATATCCAGAGCGTCGTGGCCATCCTCAATCCCGTGAAACTGGGTTTCACCGTCGTTGCTCATACTCTTGTCAGCTTGAGAGCACATACCGAAGGCGGAAACGAGCAGCTTCATCGCTTTATCGAGACCGCGCCGGAGATTCTGGAGTGCTATTCGCAGACCGGCGACGCCGACTTTCTGATGAAGGTCATGACGCGTGACCTCGAACATCTCAGCCAGTTTCTCGAAAGAATGATCCGGGTCACCGACAATCTGGCGTCGGTGAAGTCAAGCATCGTCCTCAAAACGCTGAAAAAGACGACCGCTTTGCCGCTGCAGATCGTGACGTGAGAGCCGCTCTCACCTGAGATAATGGATATGCGGGCGCGCGTGATAGGGTGAGGCTTCGATGCGGGCTTCGACGGAGAAGACGTCACGCAGAAGGTCTTCGCTCAACACATCCTGCGGCGCGCCGGAGGCGACGATCCTGCCCTGCTGCATGATGATCAGCTGGTCGCAGAACATGGCAGCATGGTTGAGATCGTGCAGGGCGACGATGCTGGTGATCGGCAGACCGGAGACGAGCCGCATCAGGCCGATCTGATGCTGGATATCGAGATGGTTTGTCGGCTCGTCGAGGATCAGTTCCTGGGGCGACTGGGCGAGCGCCCTTGCGATATGGGTGCGCTGCTTTTCGCCGCCCGACAGGCTCTGCCAGCGATCGTCGCGCTTCTCCGCCATGCCGGCGCGCGCGAGCGCACTTTCGACCGCCTCTTCGTCGGCCTTCGTCCAGCCTGAAAACATCGACCGGTGCGGGAACCGGCCGAGCTTGACGACGTCGACGACCTTCAGATTGGCATTTGTCGTGGCGTGCTGCTCGACGAAGGCGATCCGCCGGGCGATCGAGCGGCGGCTGATCGTGCCGATGTCGCTCCGGTCGAGCGTAACGCGGCCGGAATGCGGCCGCTTCAGGCCGGCCAGAAGACGCAGGAGCGAGGTCTTGCCCGAGCCGTTCGGCCCGAGCAGGCCGAGCATCTTGCCCGGCGGTGCGTCCAGGGAAACGCCGTCGAGGATGGTCTTCCTGCCAATCTTCCAGATGAGGTTGTCGGCCTTGATGCTCATGATGCGCGCTGGAACCGGTAGAGGATGATCGAGAAGAACGGGACGCCGACCAGCGCCGTGACGACTCCGATCGGCAGGATCTGGTTCGGAATGAGGGCGCGTGCGGCGATGTCGGCGAGCACCATGAAGATCGCCCCTGTGATGGCACAGGCCGGCAGGAGACGGACATGCAACGGCCCGACGACGAAGCGGGCGACATGCGGCACGACGAGGCCGACGAAGCCGATCGACCCCACCATGCTGACGATCGTCGCCGTCATCATTGCCGTTAGCGCGAAGAGCACCATCCGCGCGCAGCCGACATTGACGCCGAGCGAGGATGCCGCCTCGTCGCCGAAAGCGAAGGCGTCGAGCACGCGGGCGTAAAACAGGCAGCCGACGAGGCCGATGCCGACGACGATAGAAACCAGCGCGAATTCCGGCCAGCGCACGCCGCCGAAGCTGCCGAGTAGCCAGAACATGACGTCGCGGGCCTGTTGCGCATTAGCCGAGGTGGTGACGATATAGGACGTGGTGGCGTTGAAAAGCTGCGAAGCGGCGACACCGGCAAGGATGGTGCGATCCGCTCCGCCGCGGGTGCCGTTCGACAGCAGGGCGACGAAGAAGAAGGCTGCGAAGGCACCGGCAAACGCGCCGGCGGAAAGCGAGACCGCGCCGGCGCCGACGCCTAAGATGACGATCGCGACGGCGCCGGAAGAGGCGCCGGCAGATATGCCAAGAACATAGGGTTCGGCAAGCGGATTGCGCAGCAGCGACTGCATGATCGCGCCCGATAGCGCAAGGCCCGCACCGCAGAAGGCGGCAACGAGCGCCCGGCTGAGACGATAGTCCCAGATGACGGTCTCATGGATGCGGTTCAGTTCGACCGCGGTCCATCCCAGCCGGTTGGTTACGGCCGAAAACGTGGTTGCAAGTGGGATCGGCAGGTCGCCGATCCCGACGCTGACGCCAATGGCGATAGCGATGAGGCAGAAAGAGGCGAGGAGCAGTGCGAAGACGGCTCCCAGCTGCCGGAAGATACGGCCCGCTTCCGTCACTTCAACAGACCGAGAGCCTTCAGCTGGCCGGCCACCTGCTCAGCGCCGTAGACCGTGCGAACGGTCGGGTTCATGGCCTGGCCGTCCATGATCACGATCGTCTTGTTCTTGACGGCAGGGATCTGGCTGACGGCCGGATCGGTGTTCAGGAAATTGATCTTGGCCTCCGGCTTGTCGAGCTCCCAGCGGTTGCGGTCGAGACTGGCGACGACAATGACGTCGGGATTGGAGGCGATGATGCCTTCCCAGCCGAGCGTCGGCCATTCCGCTTCCGCTGATATCGCATTGTGTCCGCCGAGCAGGTCGGCGATGAAGCCGGACGCGCTGTTCTTGCCGCCGAGATAGGCGTCCGCCGACGGGCTGGGGCTGGAGAACCAGAAGACGTAGGAAAGGTTCTTGCCGTCCTTCGAAACGCTGGAGCGAAGCTTGGCTTCGCGTGCCTTGAAGTCGGCGATCAGCGCCTGACCACGATCGGCGACGTCGAAGATCTGCGACAGTTCGTCGATCTCCCTGTAGAGCAGATCCATATTCCACAGCTCGGCGCGGCTGCCATACTGGTCCTTGACGTCCTTGGTGCTGAGGCACGTGCTGGGCGAGAGATAGGTTGCGACGCCCACCTTGTCGAAATCCTCGCGCTTGGCGACCTTGCTGTTCGGCCCGACCAGGCTTGGCAGAGCCGCGGCCACGAAATCGGGATTTTCGGCGAGGATCGATTCGAAGGTCGGCATCTCGACGGTCAGAAGCTTGACCTTGGCATTGGCTTCTGCGAGCTGCGGCAGAACCTTGCTCGGCCAGAAGGCCGTGCCGGCCATCTTGTCCTGAAGGCCGAGCAGCAGCAGGATTTCAGCGCTGTTTTGGCCGAGGCCAATCGCCCGTTCGGGCGCCTTCTGGAAAGTCACCTGTGCGCCGCAGTTTTCCAGCGTCAGCGGGTAGGTCGCCGAACCGGCCAAAGACGGATTTGCGGCAAGGCCGATCATGGTTGAGAGGCCGCAGGCGGCCATAAGCGATTTGAGGCTGGTCACGAAGAAATTCCCGGTGCGTGAATATATGCGGTCGCCGTATAGCCTCAGAAACGGCCAGAAAACAAGACAAAATAAATCAACTTATCGCAAAATTGACAGCGCATTGCCACGGGGCAGCGTGCCATCGCCTGTCGACTGCAGCCGCGTTCGCCGTCTAAACGGGGCCGACCGGTGACAGCGACTTGCCGTAGACCTCGAGGATCGCGGCAATCTCCTTGAGGATACCGGAGAGCGGAAGCATGCCCTTTCTGTCGAACGCCATGTCGCTGCGTTCGAAAAGGGCAAGGCAGATCTCGCTCGAATCGTGACGTGACTGGTAGGCGAGACCGTCCGGCTGGTCGGCATGGTCCCAAAGCGCGTCGGCCCAGAGGCCGCATGGTTCGTAAGGGCCGGTGGAGACGGCATTATCGGTGCCGAGGGCCTGCAGGCCGGTGCCGTGCATGCGCACGATCCTCAGCGGTCTGATACAGCTGAGTTCGCTGATGGCGCGGGTGGTGATTTCGGTCATCGACACCATCAACCGCTGGGGATTGCGCAGGATCGTTTCCGCAATCGCTCCCCTGCGGCTCATTCCGACATAGAGAATTCCGAAACGTCCGCTGGCGCTGTCGAAACGATTGGTGGCGGCAATCCCGGGGCCGGGTCCAAAGAAGATGGGATCGAGAGGCGTCCGATGGACCCTATGAAGAACCTGCCCGGCCGCAATGAGGTCGATCGGCAATGACGAATGGGCGAGCCAAGGAGGCGGGGGCAGGGCAGATCCCGACGGCCCTCTGCCTGCATTTGCCGGCATCAGGCAAAGCCGTCGGAGGTTTCAATCCGGATCAGACGCCGGACTGCTTCGCGATCGCCGTCGCGCAGCGCCTGCAGGGCTGTCCGGCCACCGAGAGCCGTATCGGCAGCAAGCAGAAAATCCAATGCGATCCAGGGACCGGCGGCGGCAAAATCACGCACGACGTCGGAAATCCCCGCGATCACCTCACCTTGGTCAAACTGGCAGAGCGGATAGCGCCAGTCGCTGCCCTCGCGTACGGCAAGCAGCGTGCCGGCCCGCCGCCTCTTGTCGACGGCCTGTCTGCTGATGCCAAGCATCCGTCCGGCGTCTTCGGCTGACACTGTCCCGCCGGCCCGCTCGACGAGATTTTGCCGATGCTCGACGTTGCGAGCTAGCGCCGGAACCAGCGGATCGAGATCGTTTATAGCCGCGCCCACCATATCCGAGCGGCTGAGAAGCTGCGCCAACGATCCGGCGTCGGTCGGGGCTGAAAGCGCATCGGCCAGGTCCTTTGCCGGGACGTTCGCCGAAATGCGTTCCAGCGCCGATGTCGCACGTCGCAGAAACGCGGTCCTGATGGAATTCGGCTCTTCCTGCACTGTGACGGGACCGGATGCGTGGCGGGCCATTGAGCGGCTCCTTGGTTGACGAGGTATTTATATATCTGTTGATGGTATGAAGTCAACCAGGGTGGAGGTCAAGAGGGAGATGCCCCGTATGCGGTCCGGTGCCAGAAAGTCCGCCGCCTTGCTCCAGGTCATATGCGTTCTGGATGACCGTGGAGAAGAAAAACGGCTTGGCCCCGATCCTCCGTGACGGACCCGAAGCGAACCCGCTCCGATGTCAACAGCATCAGGGTAAAGCCATCGGGCATGTTCAGGTCAGCTTTGCCACGAGCTTGGCATAGTCCGAAAACGTCAACCGTTCGCCTTTCCTGCCTGCCTCCTCGGCGAGCTGCAGCACACGGATGGGGAACAGGATCGCGGCGCGGTTGGCATCCGACAGTTCATGGTCGTCGTCCTCCTCGATTGCCTTCGTGGCTTTCGAGAGAGCGGCATTGAGTTCCCCGCTGGTAAGCAGTTCCTTCTCGACGATCGCATCACATATCGCTGCCATGGCCATGATCAGGCCTTTGAGCTGGAGGTTGGCCGTATTCATGAGAACTCCGAGGAAACGAGAGGAACTGCGATGGTGACGCTCCGGCGTCTCGCCGATCGCGCCGGGGAATTGCTACGTCAGTCCGTTTGAACCGGTCGGATGGTGTCGATGGTGACCACACCGTCGACGATCCCGCGCGTGACATCGCGTCTGTTCCGATCGATCTCGATGACGGTGTAAAGCTTATCGTCCMGAAAGGCGCTGGCATTGACCGTCGTCACATCCTCGGCGGGAGCCGCATCCACCTCCATGAAATCGAGTTCACGAGCCGCGGCGACGATCCTCGCGTCACCGGGCGTTCTGGCGGCGACGACGACGGTGCCATGTCCGGGGGAATTGTCCCATCGCGGATCGTCGGGTGCGGCGATCGGCTCCAACCGGTAGATGTTGAGCATCTCGCCGCCGGCGTCGGGCGACGCTTGCGCAGCCRCATCCTTAATTTGCGCCTGGCTCTCGACCGACTTTCCGAAGGTGGTCGGGCTGGTCGCGTTGTTGATCTCTTCCTTGCCTGTCCTCGAGACGTTCGACATGTCGCTCTCCATCGTCAGGACTGAAACGACAGCCGGCAGGCAAGTGTTCCCCCGCGCACGAAAAACCGCAAATTCCGGCCAGACGGTTTCCGACGGGCATTTTCGATACCTGCAACTATCGGGCTCATTTTAAGCACTGAATCATGATAAGCTGTATGCGGGATGGCCCATACCATTTTCTGAGTTGAGCGCTAAATTACCAGTCGTCGAACAGGGGGATTTTCGTGAGCAACCAATCCAGCGAATTCGCGCGCGAAAGCGTTGCGGTAGACAGCCTCAATGGGCATGACCACAAAACAATGGCGTTCGACGACGCCAGCGCACTTCTGGAAGTCCTCGTCGCGGTCAGGCGCGGCGACTTCTCCGTACGGATGCGGTCCGACCTGACAGGACTCACCGGCAAGGTCGCCGATGCCCTCAACGACATCATTGCCGCCAATCAGCGCATGGCCCAGCAGCTCGAGCATGTCGGGCAGGTGGTCGGCCGGGACGGGCGAACGAGCACGCGCGTGCGCTTCGGCCTGTCGGACGGCTCCTGGTCTGAAATGGAAGGATCGATCAACGGTCTGATCGACGATCTCCTGTGGCCGACGACAGCCGTCACGCGCACGATCACCGCGGTCGCCAAGGGGGATCTCTTGCAGACCGTGCCGCTCGACGTCGACGGGCGGGCGCTCAAAGGCGAATTCCTGCGCTCGGCCGATATCGTCAATACGATGATCAAGCAGCTGAGCGTCTTCACATCGGAAGTGACGCGCGTCGCGCGCGAGGTCGGCACGGACGGAAAACTCGGCGGCCAGGCGCAGGTGCCGGAGGTGACCGGCGTCTGGAAGGATCTCACCGAAAGCGTGAACTCAATGGCGTCGAACCTGACGGCGCAGGTGCGCAATATCGCCGACGTCACGATCGCCGTTGCGAATGGCGATCTTTCCAAGAAGATCACCGTCGACGTGCGCGGCGAAATCCTGCAGCTCAAGGAAGCGATCAACACCATGGTCGACCAGCTGCGATCCTTCGCCTCGGAAGTGACGCGCGTCGCGCGCGAGGTCGGTACCGAGGGCAAGCTCGGCGGGCAGGCACTGGTGCCGGGCGTCGCCGGCACCTGGAAGGACCTGACCGATTCCGTCAACGCCATGTGCGGCAACCTGACCGCCCAGGTCCGTAATATCGCCCAGGTGACCACGGCCGTGGCGCGCGGCGACCTGTCGCGCAAGATCACCGTCGACGTTTCGGGTGAAATCCTCGAGCTCAAGGAAACCATCAACACGATGGTCGACCAGCTCAACGGCTTTGCCGGCGAGGTGACGCGCGTGGCGCGTGAAGTCGGCACCGAAGGGCGGCTCGGCGGGCAGGCGCAGGTGCCAGGCGTCGCCGGCACCTGGAAGGACCTCACTGACAACGTCAATTCCATGGCCTCGAACCTCACSGCGCAGGTGCGCAACATCGCCGAGGTCTCGACCGCGATCGCCAATGGCGACCTGTCGAAGAAGATCACCGTGACGGTGTCGGGAGAAATCCTCGAGCTGAAGGAAACGATCAATACGATGGTTGATCAGCTCAATGCGTTCGCGTCGGAAGTGACCCGTGTCGCCCGCGAAGTGGGCACCGAGGGCCGGCTCGGCGGCCAGGCCAATGTGCGCGGTGTCGCCGGCACCTGGAAGGATCTGACCGAGAATGTAAATTCCATGGCCGGCAACCTCACGGCGCAGGTGCGCAATATCGCGGACGTCTCGACCGCGATCGCCAATGGCGACCTGTCGAAGAAAATCACCGTCGACGTGAAGGGCGAGATCCTCGAACTGAAGRAMACCATCAATACGATGGTGGACCAGTTGAACGCCTTCGCCTCCGAAGTGACCCGTGTCGCCCGCGAAGTGGGCACGGAGGGCCGGCTCGGGGGCCAGGCCAATGTGCGCGGCGTCGCCGGCACCTGGAAGGATTTGACCGACAGCGTCAATTCCATGGCCTCCAACCTAACCGGGCAGGTGCGCAACATCGCCGAAGTCGCGACCGCCGTCGCCCAGGGAGACCTTTCCAAGAAGATCACCGTCACAGTGTCGGGCGAAATCCTCGAACTGAAGGAGACCATCAACACGATGGTCGACCAGCTCAACGGCTTTGCCGGTGAAGTGACGCGTGTGGCGCGCGAGGTCGGCACCGAGGGGCGGCTCGGCGGCCAGGCGAACGTGCTCGGCGTCGCCGGCACCTGGAAGGACCTGACCGACAGCGTCAACTCCATGGCGGGCAATCTGACGGCGCAGGTGCGCAACATCGCCGAAGTTTCGACCGCGATCGCCAATGGCGATCTGTCGAAGAAGATTACGGTGTCGGTCTCGGGCGAAATCCTCGAGCTCAAGGAAACGCTGAACACCATGGTCGATCAGCTGAACCGCTTCGCTTCCGAAGTGACGCGCGTCGCCCGCGAAGTCGGCACCGAAGGCAAGCTCGGCGGCCAGGCGCAGGTGCCGGGTGTCGCCGGCACCTGGAAGGACCTCACCGAAAACGTCAATTCCATGGCCTCCAACCTCACCGGCCAGGTCCGCAATATCGCCGAAGTGACGACGGCCGTGGCGCGCGGCGACCTGTCGCGCAAGATCACTGTCGACGTGAAGGGGGAAATCCTCGAACTGAAGAACACCATCAACACGATGGTGGACCAGCTCAACGCCTTTGCCGGCGAAGTGACGCGTGTTGCCCGCGAAGTCGGCACCGAAGGCAAGCTCGGCGGCCAGGCGCAGGTCTCCGGTGTTGCCGGCACCTGGAAGGACCTGACCGACAGCGTCAACTCCATGGCCGGCAACCTGACGGCGCAGGTGCGCAACATCGCCGAGGTGGCCACCGCAATCGCCAATGGCGACCTTTCACGCAAGATCACGGTCGACGTGCGCGGCGAAATCCTGCTCTTGAAGGATACGCTCAACACTATGGTCGATCAGCTTCGCTCCTTTGCCGGCGAGGTGACGCGTGTCGCCCGCGAAGTCGGCACCGATGGCAGGCTCGGCGGCCAGGCCGTCGTTCCCGGTGTCGCCGGCACCTGGAAGGACCTGACCGACAACGTCAACCTGCTTGCGGCCAATCTGACGACCCAGGTTCGAAACATCGCCGAAGTGACGACGGCCGTGGCGCGCGGCGACCTGTCGCGCAAGATCACCGTCGACGTGAAGGGGGAAATCCTTGAACTGAAGAACACCATCAACACGATGGTGGACCAGCTCAACGCCTTCGCCGGCGAAGTGACGCGYGTCGCCCGCGARGTCGGCACCGAAGGCAAGCTYGGCGGCCAGGCGCAGGTGCCGGGTGTCGCCGGCACCTGGAAGGACCTGACCGACACCGTCAACGTCATGGCCGCCAACCTGACCGAGCAGGTCCGCGGCATCGTCAAGGTGGTGACGGCGGTCGCCAACGGCGACCTCAAGCAAAATCTCACCGTCGCATCGAAGGGTGAGGTGGCCGCCCTTGCCGAGACCATCAACAACATGACCAACACGCTCGCGACCTTTGCCGATCAGGTGACCACGGTTGCGCGTGAGGTGGGCGTGGAAGGCCGTCTCGGCGGTCAGGCGAATGTTCCCGGCACCGCGGGAACCTGGAAGGACCTGACCGGCAACGTCAACCTGCTGGCAGCCAACCTGACGACGCAGGTGCGCGCCATCGCCGAGGTGGCAACCGCCGTCACCAAGGGTGACCTGACCCGCTCGATCAAGGTCGACGCGCGCGGTGAAGTGGCCGAGCTCAAGGACAACATCAACACGATGATCGACAACCTCAGGCTCACCACCGAGCGCAACACCGAGCAGGACTGGCTGAAGACCAACCTGGCCCGCTTCACCAACATGCTGCAGGGGCAGCGCGACCTGACGCTGGTCGGAAAGATGCTGCTGTCGGAGCTGGCGCCGCTGGTCGGCGCCCATCAGGGGGTCATCTACCAGGTGGATGCCGACGAGCGGCAGCCGGTCTTGTCGCTCCTCTCCGTCTACGCGAAAGGGGGCGAGGCGGCGCACCCGGCCCGGCTCGAGTTCGGCCAGGGACTTGTCGGCCAGTGCGCCAGCGACGCCCGCCGCATCCTGGTCACCGACCTTCCCGACAACGTCGTTCCGATAAGCTCCGGCGTGTTCACGACCCTGCCGAGAAGCGCCATCGTTCTGCCTGTGCATTTCGAGGGGCAGGTGAAGGCGGTGATCGAGCTTGCCTCCGCAGGCGAATTTACCGAGCTGCAATTGTCCTTCCTCGATCAGCTGACGACATCGATCGGCATCGTCCTCAACTCGATCGAAGCGACCATGCAGACCGAAGGCCTGCTCAAGCAGTCCCAGCAGCTCGCCGCCGAGCTTCAGACGCAGYAGCGCGAGCTGCAGCAGACCAACGAGCAGCTCGGGCAGAAGGCGCAGCAGCTGGAGGAGCGCAACGTCGAAGTCGAGGCGAAGAACCAGGAAATCGAGCAGGCCCGGCGCGCGCTGGAGGAGAAGGCAACCGAGCTCGCGCTGACATCGAAGTACAAGTCCGAATTCCTCGCCAACATGTCGCATGAGTTGCGCACGCCGCTGAACTCGATCCTCATTCTCGGCCAGCAGCTGGGAGAAAACCCGGATGGCAACCTCTCGGGCAAACAGGTCGAGTTCGCAAAGACCATCCATGGCGCGGGCACCGATCTGCTGAACCTCATCAGCGACATTCTCGACCTGTCGAAGATCGAGTCCGGAACGGTCTCGGTCGATGCCGAGGAGATCTCCGTCAGCAACCTGCTCGAGGTGATGGCCCGGCCGTTCCGGCACGAAGCGGAAAACCGCAACCTGTCGTTCGCAGTCGAGGTCGGCGCCGATATAACGAAAAGCATCATCACGGATTCGAAGCGGCTCCAGCAGATCCTCAAGAACCTGCTGTCGAACGCCTTCAAGTTCACCGCGCAGGGCGGCGTGACGCTTCGCGTCGCATCGGCAACGAGCGGCTGGTCGTCCGATCATCCCTCGCTCAAGCACGCGCCTTCGGTCATCGCCTTCGAAGTCGTCGATACAGGCATCGGCATACCGCCTGAAAAGCAGCGCATCATTTTCGAGGCCTTCCAGCAGGCGGATGCCTCGACAAGCCGCAAATACGGCGGAACCGGTCTCGGCCTGGCGATCAGCCGCGAACTGGCGAACCTGCTCGGCGGCGAGATCCAGTTGCGCAGCACCCCAGGTGTCGGCAGCACCTTCGTCCTCTACCTGCCGCTCACCTATGTCGGCGCCGGCGCGGTTGCGCCGAAGTCCGTTCCGCCGGCAAATGTCGTGGAATTCGCCGAGGCGGCAGCAAACCGTCGCGCCGATAAGCCGACCGAACATGTCGAAGACGATCGCCACCAGATTGCGGCCGGCGACTCGGTGCTGCTCGTCGTCGAGGACGATGCGCATTACGCCCGCGTCCTGGTGGATCTCGCCCGCGACAACGGATTCAAGGTTCTGGTGGCGATGCGCGGCAGCGATGCGCTCGCACTCGCGCAGGACTACAGGCCGGCGGCGATCTCGCTCGACATCTTCCTGCCCGACATGCTCGGCTGGACGGTGCTGAGCCAGCTCAAGCAGAATGCGCAGACGCGGCATATTCCGGTCCAGATCATCAGCCTCGACGAGGATCGCCAGCATGGGCTGACCCGCGGCGCCTTCGCTTTCATGAGCAAGCCGACGACACCGGAAGGCCTCGGCAGGGCACTGTCGCGATTGAAGGCCTATGCGCAGCCGCGCCGCAAGCATCTGCTGCTCGTGGAAGACAACGAGGCCGAGCGTTTGAGCGTCACCGCCCTTCTCGGACATGACGACATCGATATCACCAGCGTCGGCTCCGGATCGGAGGCTCTCGCCGCGCTTCGGCAGAATGCCGCCGACTGCGTGGTGCTCGACCTGTCTCTTCCCGACATGTCCGGCTTCGAAGTGCTCGAGCAGATGCGCGACGACGCCGAGATCGGCGAAGTGCCGGTGGTCGTGTTCACCGGCCGGGAGCTTTCCGCCGAGGAAGACGCGGCGCTGCACAGCATGGCTCGCAGCGTCGTGGTGAAAGGGGTCGAGTCGCCCGAGCGTCTCCTGGATGAGACGGCGCTGTTCCTGCACCGGGTGGTCGCCGACCTGCCGGCCGCAAAACAGGCGACGCTGCAGGAACTGCACAGCTCGGACGAGGATCTGGTCGGCGAGACCGTGCTGCTCGTCGACGACGACGCCCGCAACATCTTCGCGCTGAGCAGCGTCCTCGAACGCCGCGGAATGAAAGTCCTGACCGCGACGACCGGCAGCGAAGCCATCGACGTCATCAACAACGAGCCCTCTGTCGCGATCGTGCTGATGGACATCATGATGCCTGGAATGGACGGCTACGAGACGATGCAGGTCATCCGTTCGGAGCCTCGGTTCCGGCGGTTGCCGATCGTGGCGCTGACGGCCAAGGCGATGAAGGGCGACCGCGAGAAATGCCTGGAAGCGGGCGCATCCGACTATCTGGCGAAGCCGGTCAATACCGAGCAGCTTCTGTCGGCTCTTCGCATGTGGCTGCATCGCTGAGGATCCGGCCATGAACCCCGTCAACATCCTCCTCGTCGACGACCAACCGGCAAAGCTCCTGAGTTACGAGGTTATTCTCGAAGAGCTCGAAGAAAACCTCATCAAGGCGCAATCCGCTCGCGAGGCTTTCGAACATCTGTTGCGCACCGAAATCGCGGTGATCCTCGTCGATGTCTGCATGCCCGAACAGGATGGGTTCGAGCTCGTCAGCATGATCCGGCAGCATCCGCGCTATCAGAATACGCCGATCATCTTCGTTTCCGCCGTGATGCTGGCCGAACCGGACCGGCTGCGCGGCTATGCGGTCGGCGCGGTCGACTACGTCTCGGTCCCGATCGTCCCTGAGGTGCTGAGAGCCAAGGTGCGGGTCTTTGCCGATCTCTATAGGAAGACGAGGGAACTCGAACGCCTGAACGCCGAGCTGGAGGCCCGCGTTCACCAGCGCACCGCCGAGCTCGAGGCCTCGGCGGCGCAGCTGCGCGAGCTCAACGAGGAACTCGAGCACCGGATCGATCAAAGGACGCGCGAGCGCGAAGAGGCGCTCGCACAGCTGTTCGAGGCGCAAAAGCTCGACACGATCGGCCACCTGACGGGTGGCGTGGCCCACGACTTCAATAACCTCCTCATGGCAGTTCTCGGCAGCCTCAACCTTCTGAAGAAGCGGCTTCCGGCCGATGAACGCAGCGAACGCCTGGTGACGAATGCGATCCAGGCGGCCGAGCGCGGCACCGCGCTGACCCAGCGCCTGCTTGCCTTCGCACGCCGCCAGGAGCTCAAGCCGCAGGCAGTCGACTTCCTCCGGTTGTTCGAAAACGTCGAAGATCTTCTCGCCAAGGCGGTGGGGCCGCGCATCGAAATCCGCAAAAGCATCCCGGCGGATCTGGCACCCCTTCTGGTCGACAGCAACCAGCTGGAACTGGCGCTGCTCAACCTGTTCGTCAATGCCCGGGATGCGCTCGAAAGCGGCGGAGCCGTGACGGTGGCCGCGGCGGCAGCCGAAGAAGCCCGGCCGGCCGGGCTCGCGGGCGGAAACTACATCAGGATATCGGTATCGGACGACGGCGAGGGAATGGACGAGGCAACGGTCTCGCGTGCCGCCGAACCGTTTTTCACCACCAAAGGGGTCGGCAAGGGCACCGGTCTCGGCCTGTCGATGGTGCATGGCCTGGCGGCGCAATCCGGCGGCTCGATCCAGATATCGAGCGTCCGGGGCAAGGGCACGACAGTTTCCCTCTGGCTGCCCGTTGCCGAAACCTTCGTTAAGGTGCAGCCTCCCGTCGAGCCTCTGGCGACGGAGCCTTTGAAACCGGCGTCGCGGCCGCTTGCCATTCTCGTCGTCGACGACGATGCCCTTGTCAGGACGGGAACCGTGGCGATGCTGGAGGATCTCGGGCACCTGCCGCAAGAAGCGTCTTCCGCTTCCCAGGCTTTGGAATTCTTTGCCGACGGACAGGGTTGTGATCTCGTCATCACCGATCATGCCATGCCAGGCATGACGGGCGCCGAGCTTGCGCGTCACCTTCGCTCCTCCTTTCCAGGGCTGCCCATCATCCTTGCCTCTGGCTATGCCGAGTTTTCCGAGGACAATGGCCTCGGCCGGATGCTGCGGATGAAGAAACCATTCACGCAGGAACAGCTTCAGGCGGCGATGGATCAGGCGCTCTCGGGCAAAGTCGTCGCAGCTTGACGATCGAAGTGGGGATGTACTGGGTGTATTGCGTTCTGGGCCAGCTCTAACTCTCGTCGCTTTCAAACTGCTGCCCGGCATAGAGGATGCGGAGGACAACGACCTCGGTGGGCTCAACCACGAACGCCACGCTTACACGGCTCTCGAAACCGACAATGCGTAACCCGGGTCGGACATGATCGCGGATGCTGCCGCGCTCGGGGTACGTTTCGAATCCACTTACAAAGGTCTTGATGCGTGCCACGTAATCGCGGGCGACGGTCGAAGATGCGGATGTCTTGCGGACGAAACTATAGATGCTCGCCAAATCCAATTCCGCCTCATCAGTAAGGCGGATACTATAGCGCTTCATCAATCTTCTTCCCGATCGATTTCGTCCATGCGTGCTTCGAGGCGCTTCCAGACCTCATCGAGGGGCTTGGCCTTGGTGGGATCGGCCTTGTAGGCATCATAGGTGGCCGCAACTTCTGTTCGCAGCCAATGTTCGACGGCATTCTCGCGTTCCTGCAAAGCCCGCAGTCCCTCGCGTATGACTTCGCTCTCTGAGGCGTAATCACCGTTAGACACCCGCTGTTTAACGCGCTTCGCCATTTCCACGGGCAACGTGATGCTCATCTGTTGCGTCGAACGCATCGATTACACTCCTATTTTGCAGGTTTATAGCACGCGATAGGATAAAATCCTACTCCCGATAGGATGGAATCATACTCTTAGGGTCTCTGCCGGTGGCGCGCCTCGCGACGGGGGCCGCTTTGCGCTCTCCGTGCCTGCGAAACTTTTTGCCCTGACAAAAGTTACCTAAATCCCATCCCCATTTCATCGAAGGCTTTCCTTTGACCCAAATGACGTTCGGACCGGCATTCACCGAAGAGGGCATTCTATTCCGCCTCTGGGCTCCCTTGCATGAAAGCGTGTCGTTGAAGATCGAAGGCGCTGATCCGCGGCCGATGCAGGCGGTCGGGAACGGCTGGCACCACTACACGGTCGCGGATGCCAGTGTCGGTACACGCTACCGCTTCGTCCTGCCGGATGGTCTTGAAATTCCCGATCCCGCCTCGCGGTTCCAGCCGCAGGATGTGCACGGGCCGAGCGAAGTGGTCGACCTTTCCTTCTATCGCTGGAAGACGAGCGACTGGACGGGACGGCCTTGGGAAGAGATGGTCATCTACGAGATGCATATCGGCTGCTTCACGCCGGAGGGCACTTTCAAGGCCGCGATTGAGCGGCTCGACCATCTGCAAGCGCTGGGTGTTACGGCGCTGCAGATCATGCCGCTTAGTGAATTTCCCGGCCGTTACAGCTGGGGTTATGACGGCGTGCTTCCCTATGCTCCGGACAGCAGCTATGGCCGGCCGGAAGATTTCATGGCGCTGGTGGACGCAGCACATCAGCGCGGCATCTCGGTTTTCCTGGACGTGGTCTACAATCACTTCGGGCCGGATGGCAATTACATCCCGGCCTATGCGCCACTCTTTACCGATCATCACAAGACGCCCTGGGGCAACGGCATCAACTACGACGGCGACGGATCGGAGATGATTCGCGAGTTCATCATCGAAAACGCCATCTACTGGATCACCGAGTTCAGGCTCGACGGTTTCCGCTTCGATGCCGTCCACGCCATCAAGGACGACAGCGCCGAGCATTTGCTTCACGCGCTTGCCCGCCGCGTCAGGGCCGCGGCCGGCGACCGGCATGTGCACCTGATCGTTGAAAACGAGGAGAACGACAGCGACCTGTTGCAGCGTGACGAAAATGGGGAAGTGAGATTGTTCATCGCCCAGTGGAACGACGATGTACACCATGTGCTGCATATCACTGCCACGGGCGAAACCTTTGGCTATTATGCCGATTACGCCGGCGACGCTGGCAAGCTCGGCCGGGCGCTGGCTGAAGGCTTCGTGTTTCAGGGGGAACACATGCCGTACCGCGGTGGAAGCCGCGGCAGGCCGAGCGGCCATCTCCCGCCCACCGCTTTCATCTCCTTTATCCAGAACCATGACCAGATCGGCAACAGGGCGCTGGGGGATCGGGTTCTGGCTTCGAGCCCGGCTGATGTCATCAAGGCTGTCGCCGCCATCTACCTGTTGGCGCCCGAGATCCCGATGCTGTTCATGGGCGAGGAATGGGGCGCCAGAGAACCTTTCCCCTTCTTCTGCGATTTCGACGAGGACCTGAACGAGAAGGTCAGGAAAGGCCGTCGCCAGGAGCTCTCCCGTCTGCCGGGCTTCGACGCCGAGGACCTTCTCGACCCGACGGCGCCATCGACCTTCGCCGCTGCCAAGCTGGACTGGTCGAAACTCGCCTCCTCCGATGTCCTTGATTTTTACAGGACGCTTCTCGACCTCCGGCACCAGAGGATCGTGCCGTTGCTGAAAGGCGCTGGCGCCGGAAACGCAGTCTATCGCGCGGCGGGAAGCGCGCTCGCGGTAGATTGGACCCTGGCGCAAAACCGCCGTCTTCATCTGCACGCCAACCTCGGCGCCGAGGCGGCGCCGCCCGTCTCGCAGCAGAGCGGCGGCGAGACGATCTTCCGTCTCGGCGGCAGTGACGGTGGCAATCTCGCGCCCTGGACAGTGATCTGGAGCATCGGCGAGGTTTGACGGCGTGCTGACAGGAAGGCGATCGAACGATGAAATCTGCTGAGCTCGACAAGCTCGCCCGCCGGCACGGCATCAGCCTGACCAGGCCCAGTCCCGACAATCGGGAGGTGGCGATCTCAGGCGAGACCAAACGCAAGATCCTCTCGGCACTGAAGATCGACGTACCGGGAGCGGCCGATCACGAGACCGGCGCGCCGCGGCGGGAGCCCGCGCCGGCGGCTAAAAAGGTCGCCAGGTCATTTCTGCCGGATTTCCTTTCCGGCACGCGCGTCTGGGGTGTGAGCCTGCAGCTTTATGAGCTCCGTTCGGCACGCAACTGGGGCATCGGAGATTTCGAGGATCTGTCCGAAATGGCGGATCTCGCGGGATCGCTGGGCGCCGATTTCATCGGCCTCACCCCGCTTCACGCGCCGTTTCTCGCCGATCCCGACCGTTGCAGCCCCTATGAGCCCTCGAGCCGCCAGCATCTCAACCCGCTCTATATCGCGGTCGACCGGTTGCCGGGTTTTGCCTGCAGTCCCGAACTCGAACGGCAATTGGCAAGCCTTCGCCAAACCGATCTCGTCGACTACGCCGGCGTCGCAGAGATCAAGCTGAGGGTCCTGCGCGATCTCTGGCCGGTCTGGCGACAGCGCAGCCTGATTGACGAGGCCTATGATCCGGCCGATTTCGACGCCTTCGTCGTGCAAGGCGGTAACAGCCTGCGGCTGCACGCGCTTTTCGAATGCCTGTCGTTTTCCATGGTCGAGCGCGGGGCGGGCGCCGGCTGGCAACGGTGGCCGGCCGATTTCCAGCGCTTCGACAGCGCCGCCGTCGCCGAATTCGAGCGCGGACACGTGGACGATGTCGGTTTCCACATGTGGCTGCAGTGGCTTGCCCACCGGCAACTGATGCAGGCGGCGGACCGGGCGCGGACGGCCGGCATGCGGATCGGGCTCTATCTCGATCTTGCCGTCGGGGAGGCGGTCGACGGCTCGGCGACATGGAGCGAGCCGGACACCTATCTCGCGAAGGCCACGATTGGCAGCCCGCCCGATCCATTCGCCGTGAACGGGCAGGACTGGCATCTCGCCGGATATCTGCCTTCCGCGATCGCGGCGGGAGAAATGTCGCCTTTCCGGCGCATGGTGAGCGCTGCCATGCGATATGCGGGCGCCATCCGTATCGACCACGCCGCAGCGCTTCGCCGCCTCTTCCTGGTGCCATCGGGCAGCAGGCCGGACGGCGGCGCCTATGTGCGCTATCCAGCGGATCGGCTTCTGCAGATCCTCGCCGAGGTGTCCGGCGAGCATCGATGCCTCGTCATCGGAGAAGACCTTGGACTGATCCCCAAGGGATTGCAGGACGATCTGGCGGCCGCCCACATTCTCTCCTATCGCATTCTTTCCTATGAACAGGACGAGCAGGGCTTCAAGCCGGCGGACGTCTATCCTGTCCTCGCTCTGGCCTGCATTTCGACGCACGACCACCAGACCCTTGCCGGCTGGTGGCGCGGCGCCGACATTCAAGCCCGGTACGACCACGGCATCGTGCCGCCCGATCTCACTGAAAAACATCTCGAAGACCGCAAGCGCGAGCGGAGGAACCTGAAGACGGCACTCAAGGCTGCCGGCCTCAACCTGCCTGCCCGGCTCGCCAACGAGCAGACGCTGAGGGCACTGACCGTCAGCGCCTATCGCTTCATCGCGCGGACCCCATCGCTGCTCGTTGCGGTTCGGCTTGCCGATCTCACCGACGAGAAAAGGCCGACCAATGTTCCAGGCACCAGTGACAGCTATCCGAACTGGAAGCCCAAGCTAACGGTTTTGCTCGAGGATTTGCTGTCGAGTCCGCTGCTCAAGAGCGTCACGGCGGCAATGCGAGAGGAAAGGCCGAAGGAGTGATCGAGGTCGGCCGAGCCGTCAGCTTCGTCATTGTTGTTCGATCGCGCATCCCAAGTGAATGAAATCGATCGCGCAGGGAACGAATAGGAAGCCGGCGAATTTTGAAGGAATAAGGACAGGGATCGCGAGATGAACGCTTGTCCGCATTCGCCGCTTCAGTTGCGACGATCAGTATTGATGGAAACAAGACCATGACGACCGCATTCATCCTCATCGCGTTGGCTCTGATCATGATCTATGCCGGCCCGACATTGCTGTTCATCTGCGTCGGATATGCCGACTATATGCTGGAGCGTCGAAGGCATTTGGTGGCTCTGAGGCACGCCGTGAAGCGCCGCAGCGATGAGTTTTAGGCGCCTGCGGCAGGCGGCAACCGAGATGATCATTGATGCGCGAGTGCACCGACAGGTTTCCCGAACCCGTCGTGATGACCGTGCCAAGGGTTTGGAGCGGCGGTCGACACTGAAGCCGTTGGAGGGCTCGATGAAGCGGAGCATAGGATTTGGGTTGGTTTTCGCCGTTGTGCTGGCAGGCTGCACGACCGGCGCAGGCTATTACTCGTCGGCGGGACTGGCCCCCATTCCCGGCAGCATCACGTATAATGGCCAGCCTCGCACGAAATTGACGAAATCGCCCGTGGGGTCTCCCTTCCCGCATAGTTTCACGGATCAATGGGGACGCCAGGTCGAGGAGATCTATATCATCCGGCCCGACCGGAGCTTGCTGATTGCCGAGCGCCACTACCGGCCGGTCTTCGCGCTCGACGACGACTAGAGCAATGCCACAAGCGCGCGGCGGTTTGCGTCGGGAATCGCGTAAAAACAAAAAGATAGGGCGTTTCCGTGACTGCGAGAAAAACGGGGATGTTGTAGAAGGAGAAATGGCAATGCCGCGTCGCAAGGTCACTGAGACGACGACCCTCGATAACAGAGGAGCCAAGATCGGCGAGCCCGTGCCGAAGGCGGTCATCGATACGAAGACAGCCGCCGTCGGTGTTCCCCGGCAGCCTGATCATGATCTGCGCGAAGAGTTGAGCGCGCTACGGAAGCAGATCGGTGCACTCCAGCAACAAGTCCTCGATGCCGGTCGATCGGCAAAGGGAAGTGCCCGCAAAGCAATGCGTCAGACGGAAGCAGCGGCGAAGCTCTACCCGGCCTCGACGCTCCTGCTCGTCGCGGCGGTCGCCGGCGCGCTCGCATTCGCCGGACGTCGCGCCGCACTACCGCGCCATCGGCCTCGACCCGCACTGCGTGAGCTGAGGGATCTCTACGCCACGATTCGAAGCCGCGTCTGACAAGATTTCAGGATTGTCAGCGTCACGATTATCGCCGAAGCTTCGTTATCGAAGCGAGGGGACGTGCATGTTCGACATCATCATACGAAGCGCTCTTGATATCGTTGGGCGAAGTGAGCGCCTGATCGAGGCGATGAGGCGATTGCTCCTGAGTGACGGCCTTGACGAAGTCGAGGTCTACGAACTCGATTATGAGATCGAGCGGCTCGGGGACGTGGTTTTCAACGTGGACGAAGCGGTTCGATCGCTGGCACGTACGCTCGAATGCTGGCCGCAGACCGCTCTCGCACACGAGATCCGTAGGACATTGCACTAACGGTTGATCGCCGCTTAGCAACTGGCGCGTTAGAGCTATTCCAGGAAAAGCGCGAGGCGGTTTTGCCGGGGAATTGCGTAAAAACAAAAGGCTGGCGCGGTCCTGCGCTTCCTTTAAAAGCTGACTGCTCCAGGAGGCCCGGCCTGCGTTCGCCATGACGTTTCTGCATGTCACGCTGATGTCACGCGACCGTCGCAGCAATATGTGCTTGATTGGCGCAGTTAGGCTCAGACCAGGGCAGGGTCGAGCCAAAATTGCTTTTTTCGTTGGGGCACCGCAATGAGCTTGAACACTTCGGGGGAGAAACCTCAACCCCATGAATTCATCTTTCCGGTTCATACCCGGACGATCGCGGAGATCAGATACGATAGTCTGAGCCGCGTCATGACGGTGGTCTATCACGACGGCCACTCATGCACGACTTCCGGCATACAGGGCCCTGCGATGCTGAGGATCCTCGCTCAGCGTCCGTTGGAGCGCTCTCCGTTTCTGTTGAAGACGGTCATCTGAGGCGGAAAGACCTCGCCGGCCGTTGCCGGTATGGCGCGGCAGGTTAAATCAGCATGGTCGTGCATCCATTTCCCCTGGGCTGCGTTCATCCACAACAGACGCACCTATGGAGGGAACGCCGATGACCTTTCCACCGCCGAAGACCGAATCTCCCGCGCAACGCTTCGAAGAGGCGAGCGCAGCCGCGCGCGACGCTTTGGAAGGGATGATTGCAGCCGCCAATGAAGCCGGATGGGGCACCGAGGAGATAACCGCGGCGCTCCTCAAGGCCGCGCAGTTTATGAGCGATGCCACCAAGAAAGATCCCGATCCGGCCGACGATCCCTCAATCAGCGACGCACCTGCCAGGCAGGAACAGATTGGTCACGGCGAACTCTACGATTAGAGAGCGTCGCGTTGATCTTCCTGCTCGAACGAAACAAGGGTTCGCAGAATTTCTTGTTCAACGCGTATTTGATCTCAGCTGTCGGACTCGGTGATTGGACGTTGCCTGCGAGATAATCGACGCAACCGGGCGTCGCGTGAGGAGTGTGCAACGGCATTGCCGCCAAACTGGCGCGGCTAAGCTGTGCGGGCCAGTC
This sequence comes from Rhizobium sp. 01N447_2, assembly GCF_056399245.1. NCBI lineage: Bacteria > Pseudomonadati > Pseudomonadota > Alphaproteobacteria > Hyphomicrobiales > Rhizobiaceae > Rhizobium > Rhizobium sp. 01N447_2. Next base: position 39,242 of record NZ_JBFTQY010000029.1, on the reverse strand, counting down.
ATGATTGCAAGATCATTTGGCGGGTTAGCGCATGAGCAGCGCCACCAGACCCACCTGGGAATTAACCCCGAGCTTGGAATAGATGTTTCTGAGGTGAGTTCTGACAGTTTCGTAGCTTATGTGATCGGCTATGGCCACCTCCTTTGGAGAATGCCCGGAGGCAATGCTTGATGCAATCCGGATCTCCGTCGCGGTCAGTTTGTACGTTTGCATCAGGAAGTCTCGCCGTTCACTGAATGGCGTAACCATCATCGGCTCGATGATTACGGCCACAGTCGGCCCCTCCAGGAATTCGGTGAATGCATCGGACTGGAGCCGGACGAGGGTGATGCGATAATTATCCTTGTCTCTTCCCTTTACAACCRCTGTGTGCGGCTTTGTCTGCACACCCTTTCTCGACGTCAGGAAATCGAGAACGACAGCCGACTTCTCGCATTGAAGGCGGAGCTCGCCACCTGGCAGGACATGGACAGGAAAGCCAGCCTCCATTAGGGCTTCCGCGCTCTTGTTCCATTGGCGTGCTCGCCCTTGCTCCGAAACGTAGATCAGTCCGACGCCGATGCTATCGAGCAGGGTTTGCGTATTCTGTCTTTCCGGGGCGAGTAGATCACGCTTCCGGATGAAGTCGAAAGCCCTTTTCAAATGGGGCGCGAGTAGCGTGTAGCGCCCGGCCGCCTCCTTGTTGAAATCGGGGTCCGCTGACGACGTGCAGGTCGATAGGACGAAGGTGCGGGTTTCCTCCCGAATGATGGAGACACCGATGCTTGTCTCGCATTGGGCCTGACCCTTCAGCCAATCATTGTAGAATTCCGATTTGAGCAAGTCCTCGCGTGGAAAGATTTCGTCTCCGCAGACACCCTGACCGACGGGCACAAAACTCAATCTCGGAATCCAGGGGTTCACTGCGGCAAAGTGGCTGCTGAACTGGTCGACCTCATTCCTCGAAAACCCAGATACGTAGGGAACATGGGCCACAGGCGAGGCCAGATCGTGGTAATGGAGGGCAGCCTTTCCATTCGGCGAAGTTTGCGCCACTCGATCCAGAAAATCTTGCCAGTTGCACTCGCCGAAGAGACTTCCATAGATCAAATCTATCAGCTCAGATGAAGCGTCTTTTGACTGGAGCATGATCTTTCTGAAAATCCCACAGCGAGTATTTTCGGTATTAAATAACGTTGGTCAGGCAAAGACAACAGCAACCCCATGTAATGTCAAATCGGCGACCATGGGCATCAGTGACTTATTGCCATGCGGTACTACTCTGCTTCGCAAAGCGATGCGGGTATAGCCAACTCCATAGATCTCACCGGCCGATCGCCGCGACGGAGCCGCGCACGACGAGGCTCGTGCTGACGCGCAGACGTTCGACGGCAAGGGGCGCGCGTTCGATACGGGCGATGAGCCGCTCGCCGGCGAGCTTGCCCATCTCGTAGACGCGTTGGTCGACGATGGTGATCGGCGGAACGGTGACGCTGGTCCAGTCGGCGTCGAGAAACGAAATCATCGACACGTCCTTGGGGATCGATAGGCCGAGCGACTGCAGCGACTTGAAGATGCGCAAGCCGACGAGGCTGTCTGAAGCCAGCAGTGCCGTTGGCGGCGATCCCTCCGAGAGCAGGCGCTTGATCACGCTGTCCGTCTGTTGCTGGTTCGTGGCGCCGAGCCTGATATAATGAAGAGGGTTCGGCAACCCCGCCTCAGTCAGGACGCTGACAAAACCTTCCGCGCGTTCGCGCACGGCGGAATTCGAGATCCGCCCGATATCGGTGAGCCCACCGTCCTCGGCATCCATGGCAGAGACGTAGGCGAGGCGGCGATGTCCTTGCCCGATCAGATAGCGGGTCGCCGTGATGGCCGCATCCCGGTCGTCCCCGGTCACGGCGTCGACATCGAGTTCGGGGATGGCCCGGTCGAACAGAACCAATGGCACGCCGGCGCGACGGACGTGCTGGAGATGATCGACGCTGTCGCAGCGAGCGGGCGTGACGATCAGGCCATCGACACGTTTGCCGATCAGGAGGTCGACGGCCGATTTTTCCGCATCGAGCTCTTCGCCCGAATTGGCGATGATGACGTTGAATCCCGCAAGACGGGCCGCATCGCTGATGCCGCGCACCGCCAGACTGAAGAAAGCGTTCTCGATATCGCCGACCACGACCCCGATGATGCCGGACCTCCCGGTGCTCATGCTCCGGGCGAGCTCATTCGGGCGGTATTCGAGCGCGGCGGCGGCCGCCATGACCTTATCCGTGATCTTGGCGCTGACCACGCCATAGCCGCCAAGCACACGGGCGGCCGTCGCCTTCGAGACCTTTGCGGCCTTCGCGACGTCGGCGACCGTGACTGAACGTTTCGAATGAGCGGAATCTTCCATGAGCTGAGGACTACAAGAGTTGTTGACGACCGGTCAATTGACGGATATCAAATATGTTGTGAGACCGGTCTCTTTATACAGGAGACCGGTATCTTGTCCAGAAATCTCTGCCGCATTACGCGGCGGGGCAGGGCGACCCGACGATGCCGACAAGAGCATTCCTTTCAGAGCGGAGAACGAACATGAAGCCTTTTGAATCATTCGTGGCCACCCTCGCCCCGTTGCGAGCTGGCCTTTTGACATGCCTTCTTGCGATGGGCGCAGGCTCTGCAGCGGCGGCTGACAATCCCTATAACCTCATCGAACCCGGGGTGATCAGCGTCGGCACGATGGGCGATTCCAAGCCCTATACGTTTGCGACGGCGGACGGCCAGTTCACCGGTTTCGATATCGAGCTGTTTCTCAACGTCGTCTCCCGCCTCGGTTTTCCAAAGGACAAGGTGACGTTCACGGGCCAGGAATTTTCAGCACTCCTGCCGTCGGTCGCAAACGAAAGGTTCGATGTTGCCGTTGCAGCGATCGGAACCACCGAAGCCCGCAAGAAGACCGTCGACTTTTCCGACGGCTATCTCGCCGGTTATCTCTCGGTCTTGACTGCGGACGCCGGGATCAAGGATGCCGGTGGCCTCAAGGGCAAGCGTCTCGGCGTCGTGCAGGGGACCTTGCAGGAAGTCTATGCGGCCAAGAATTTCGGGGGAACCGATCTGGTGAAATTCCCCGACAACAATTCCGCCGTGGCCGCGCTCAACAACGGAACGATCGATGCGCATTTTCTCGACTACGAGGCTGCCAAGCAATATGGCGAGCGCTATCCCGCGCTGAAGGTTGCGGTAAACATCCCGTCCTTCGATGCGCCTGCTGGCTTCGTGGTTCGAAAGGGAAATGATGCCTTCCGGACGGCGCTGAACGGCGCGCTTCACGACGCGATGCAGGATGGCACCTGGAAGTCCCTTTATGAAAAGTGGTTCCCCGGCTCGCCGATGCCGGAACAGTATCTTCCCAAGAAGTGACGCCGTGGCCGCCCGCTCATGGCGGGCGGCCTACCAAGGCTCTGCCGGACGGCGGCGTCTGCGCCGGGCAAGAATTCATGGGGATCTGAATGAACTGGCTTGAAAATCTGCGCCGCAGCTTCCTGGACTGGGATGCCATGGCGGAAGTTCTGCCGAGCATGATCAGCATCGGCCTGAAGAATACGCTGATCCTGGCCGCGGCCTCGACCGTGCTCGGCGTCGTCATCGGCATGGCTCTCGCGGTGATGGGCATCTCGCAGTCCCGCTGGCTGCGGCTGCCGGCACGCATCTACACCGATGTTTTCCGCGGGCTGCCGGCGATCGTCACGATCCTGATCATCGGCCAGGGTTTTGCCCGGATCGGGCGCGAGATCTTCGGTCCATCGCCATTTCCGCTCGGCATCCTGGCGCTCAGCCTGATTGCCGGAGCCTATATCGGCGAAATCTTCCGATCGGGCATTCAAAGCGTCGAGCGCGGTCAGATGGAAGCCTGCCGGGCGCTCAGCATGAGCCACGGGCAGGGCATGCGCCTGATCGTCATCCCACAAGGCATCAGGCGCGTTCTGCCGGCGCTGGTCAATCAATTCATCGGAAACGTCAAGGATTCCAGCCTTGTCTACTTCCTGGGATTGCTCGCCTCCGAGCGGGAGATCTTCCGTGTTGGGCAGGATCAGGCGGTGGTCACGGGCAATCTGTCACCACTGCTGCTGGCGGGCGTCTTCTACCTCGTCATCACCGTGCCGCTGACCCACTTCGTCAATTATATCGATGCGAAACTGCGCCTGGGCAAACAAGGCCGCGGCTCGGGTGCTGCGAGCGGATTGGTCGAGGTGAGCGAGTTGCAGGCCGCCACCAGCCCTCATCCCACGGTCAAGGTGGTCGAGGAGAGGACGCCGCGCTTCAAAGGCGGCGTCCTGAACATCCGCGACCTCACCATGGCCTACGGCGATCTCGACGTGCTGAAGGGTGTCGATCTCGACATCGCCGCCGGTACCGTCACCTGCATCATCGGCCCTTCCGGCTCGGGCAAATCGACGCTGCTGCGTTGCATGAACAGGCTCGTCGAACCGAAAAGCGGCGACATCCTGCTCGATGACGAGAGCATCCTGGCGATGAAGCCGGAGAGGCTGCGCCGGCGCGTGGGGATGGTGTTCCAGCACTTCAACCTGTTTCCCGACCACACGGCACTCGAAAACGTCATGCTTTCGCTGACCAAGATCAAGAAAATGCCGAGGCAGGAGGCGCGGCGCATCGCCGAGGCACGTCTGGCCGATGTCGGTCTTGCAGAACGCAAGGATCATCGGCCGGCAGGTCTGTCGGGTGGGCAGCAGCAGCGGGTCGCCATTGCACGCGCGCTGGCCATGGATCCGGAGGTCATGCTGTTCGACGAAGTGACCAGTGCGCTCGATCCCGAACTGGTGAAAGGCGTGCTCGACCTGATGGCCGCCTTTGGCCGACAGGGCATGACGATGGCCGTGGTGACGCATGAGATGGGATTTGCGCGCAGGGTTGCCGATCAGGTCGTCTTCATGGATGAGGGCCGCATCGTCGAGGCCGGCTGCCCGCAGCAGATCTTCGACAATCCCCGAAGCGAGCGGCTGCAGCGCTTCCTTGCGGAAGTCCTCTGAAGCGCCTTAGGCAACGCATGGTGCCCCCGGTCGTCTTGATGGCGGGTGCGCCGGATTTCATTCGATCTAGCAAGAGCAGACAACAAGGTTATCGACATGAATGCTTCCACCAAACCTTCGAAGGTCGTCGTCATCGGCGGCGGGATCTTTGGCGTCTCGACATCGGTCCATCTGGCACGGCTCGGGGTCCGCACCGTGCTCATCAATGACGGCCCCCTTGCCAACGGCGCCTCCGGCCGTTCGCTCGCCTGGCTCAACTCGGCGCGTAAACGCACCGACGCCTATCACAGGCTGCGGTTGGCCGGCATAGATCGCTATCGCACACTGGCCGTCCGGTATCCCGATGCGCCGTGGCTTCGCTTCGACGGTGGCTTGACCTGGGATGCGGACGATGCCGGCAACGAGATCGCTGAGATCTTCGACTATGAGCGCGATCTCGGCTATCACGCGCAATGGCTCGCGCCGCAAGGGATTGCCGCGGCGACGCCGGGTGTCGACGAAAATGCGGTGACGCGGCAAGGCGCGATCTTCAACCCCGGGGAGGGCTGGGTCGATCTTCCGTCCTTGATCGGCATGCTTGCGGAAGAATTCCGCACCCTGGGCGGCGTGATCGTCACGGACGCGGGTCGCGCGACGGTCGATATCGACGGCGGGCGTGCCCGTGGCGTGATCACGGCAGACGGCATGCGCCGCGATGCGGATGCCGTACTGCTTGCTGCTGGCGGCGACGTCCCCGCAATCGTGGCCGAGGTCGGCCAGCATATCGGCGATGCAACGCCGGTCGCCCTTCTCGTCCGGACCAAGCCGATCCGCCATCCATTGCAGGCGGTGCTCAACACGCCTCGCATTGCTATCCGGCCAACGCCCAGCGGCGGCTTCGCGCTCGATTCCGCCTGGTCCGAGGAAGAGGTGAGCGTCAGGCTCGACGGCAGCTACGAAGTCAGGCGATCGACGCTGGAGGGGTTGCTGCGCGAGGCTTCCAGAGTTCTCGAAGGCAATCCGGCGCTGGAGATCGAGGATTACGGGGTTGGCCCGAAGCCCATCCCGGGCGACGGCGAGCCGGTCTTCGGCGAGCTGCCGTCAATCCCTGGTTATTTCGTCGCCTTCAGCCATAGCGGCGCCACTCTCGGCCTGATCGCCGGCGAACTGCTGGCGGACGAGATCGTCAGCGGACGCCGCCATCCGCTGCTGGCAGACTTTCGACCGGAGCGTTTCAGCGCGTCGTGACGTGAAGGCGGCAGCAGGAGCAGCCGATGCATCCTTCTGACCCGTCGAGCGTTCTATCGCCAGGAAACAACTGGAGACGCATCATGTTCAAGGACGAACTCGGGGATACCGGCACAAACAAGGATATGCGCGACGGTGTAGAAACCGCGCCGGCCTCCTTCGAAGAGGCGAGCATCAATCCTGATCTTATCAGACGTGAGGGTTTTGCCAGCGATGCTGAATATCGGGCGTATATTGCGACACTCGGAGGTGATGCTTCGGTCGGAGGCACCGTCGAGGAACCGCTCCTGGTCTCCGATGGTCATGCCCTGGAAGGCCGGTTGCGAGAACTGAGAGAAGAACTCGAAAACCTCCGCGCTCGCCTTCACGTGATCCAACATCAGGCCGCGACCGTCGTTACGGAGAACGTCCGATGGGCCGATGCGAGCGCCCATGCGCAGCTTGGCAATCAGCCCTGGCTCAAGCTGGCAGGCGCAATGGCGGCGACCTTCGTCGTCACGAGGGGCATCATGCGTTTGCCTCTGGGAGCCGTGGCGACGACGGCGCTACCGTTGGTGGCGGCGGCGATGAACCGGAAGCTCGCCCGGTGAAAGTCGTCGTCGATGACGGATCAGGCGAAGCCGATTTCCGCGAGCAGAGGCAGGTGGTCCGAGGCAATCCTTGTCAGGCGGTTTTCCAGGACCGCCGCCTGTTTGACGATGAGATCGTCAGTGACGAAGATGTGGTCGAGGCGCATCAGCGGGTAGCGCGAGGGAAAGGTCGCTCTAGGCGCGGCGCCGCTTGCGAGCTGGGCGTCCTTCAATGACCGCGCGGCAAGTCGGTAAGTCGCCGATGACGGAATGGCGTTGAAATCGCCGCAGAGGATGGTTGGAAGAGGTTCATCCGCCGTGCCGCGCAGCCAGCCCGGGTTCAGCAATGTCGTCATCTGCCGGATGCGCTCGCGGCCTCGGAGGCCGAGATGAGTGTTGACGACCAGCAGTTTTCTGTCGCCGACCAGTATTTCGACGGAAATGGCGCCGCGCTGTTCGCCGATGGATGGCAATGGTCCGGCCTTGACCGCGCCTGTCGGCAGCGAAGTGATGATCGCATCGCCATACTGCTCCTCGGCGATCGACAGCGCTGGATGGAAATGAGCCTGCATCTTCAAAAGCGAGGCGATCRCATGGGCCTGGTCAACGCCGCCAGTCCTGCGCCTGAGGACGTCGACCTCCTGAAGAGCGACGATATCAGCCTCAGCCTCAGCGATGACAGACGCGATGCGGCCGGGATCGAGCTTCCGGTCGCCGCCGATACAACTGTGCACGTTATAGGTCAGGAGTTTGATTGATTTATCCGGCATAGGCCCCGCTGAACTCGTTCCCCCCGGGAGAACATAGAATGTGTTCTCCGGGGAACACAAAACTAGTTTGATCGTTCCCGATGATCGAACCATCGCGCTCGCACTCCTGAGGACAATCGATGAGCTTGAAAAGCATGATATGGAATGGACTGCTCGTTGCTGCCCTTTGTCTTGCTGTCTTTCTCCTCTATCGGATCTTCCAACAATACAGCCTCGATCAGATCGTCCAATCGGTTCGCAGCATACCTTTGTCGACCTTTTGCATGGCACTTCTCTTTGCGACGGGGTCCTATCTGTGCCTGAGCTGCTTCGATGTCCTGGCGATCCGTTCGCTCGGCAAATCCTTGCCCTATTCCAGGATTGCACTGGCGTCCTTCATCAGCCTTTCGCTCGGCCACAATATCGGCTTTGCCGGGCTGAGCAGCGGCGCCTTTCGCTATCGTTTCTATTCGCGCTGGGGGCTGACGGCGGAGGACGTGGCGAAGATCATCCTCTTTTGTGGTGTCACGGTGGGGCTTGGGCTGATCACACTTGGCGGTCTTGCCATGATCGTCAATCCCGGCGATGCCGGGCGCCTGCTGCGCATCGACCCGGCAAGTGTGCGCATCTTCGGTTTGCTGGCGCTGGTCGTGCCGGGGGTCTATGCGGGCCTGGCGTTTTTCATCCGCGGCACGTTGCGGCTGTGGCGCTGGTCGTTTCAGCTACCGCGATTTTCGATCGCGGTCGCACAGGTTGCGGTCGGGACGATCAATTTCATGCTCGTCGCCGCCTGCCTGCATCAGATGCTTTCGGCCTTCGGCGACGTTGCCTTCTTCAGGTCGGTGACGGCGTACGTGCTTGCCAATTCAGCGATCCTCGCAACCCATGTTCCGGGCGGTCTCGGCGTGCTTGAGGCGACGGTCTCCTATGTCGTGCCGAAGGAGGCGTCGATCGGCGCGCTGATTGCGTTTCGCTGCGCCTATTTCTTCATTCCGCTGGCGCTCGGCACGACGCTTCTCGTCATCAGCGAGGTCGTTTTCCGACGGACGTCACGCGGGGCGAATGAGGAGGCGGACGAGCGCGCCGAGGCCCAGTCGGTCTAGGGGCGCGAAGGGTCGAACCGGATCGAAGAGGGCGGTGCCTAAAATCGGCGAAATGCTGCCCGGCAGCTCGACGGTGAATTCCCGTAAACCCCGAGGCCCGTCATTGAGCGCGTCGACTGTCTCGATCAACGAGCCGCTTTGCATAAAGGCTGCGGCAAAGCTTTCCGGGGTGGTTCCGAGATATTCCGAAAGCAGGCGATTGCGCAGATCCACGATCGCGCGGCGATGCTCGTTATTACCGGCCTCGACAAGCATGTCACATTCGCAATCCAGCCCTTCCGAGCGATTGTTGAGGTTGGACGAGCCGATTCGGACCAGTTCGTCATCGGCAATCATCAGTTTGGAATGGACGAGCACCTCCACCTCGCCGTTCTCTCCGGGCGTGACTGGCCCGGGCACGACAGCATAGTAGACGCGCAGGCGGTCCGCACGATCGGCGCGTTTCAGGCGGCGGATGACCCTGTCGCGATTGCCGCCCATGACAATCTTTTCGATCAGCCCGTGAGAGCTGCGCGTGCAGATGATGACGACTTCGGGGCAGTCCTCCTCCTGCAGCCGCGCGGCAATGGCGTCGGCGACGCGGAAGGAGGCAAGATATTGCGCCTCGATGTAAAGCTGCCGCCGCGCCCGGGCGATAATGTCTAATGTCATGGCGATGCCGTCGCTGATGCCGGGGCGAAGTGCGGTCGAGGGCTCCGTCAGCGCGAAGCTGACCGCGATCTCCTTCAGGGGAACTGCGAGATCGTCCGGCCAGGCGAAGGGGACGTTTTCGGCCAACGACAGGTGGCTTTCGCCGGTGGCGTTTTCCCAGCGCCGCCTGGCGATATCGCCGATCAACCTGGCAGCATCGCCGGTGACCATTGCCTGAACGTCGTGCAGCGGATCGTAGGAAACGCCCTCGGGGTCGCGCCGTAGCTTATCCTTGGCGCGGTGGAGCCAGGTGTCCCACCGGCGCGACGTCAGATCTATGCCGCCGATGAAGGAGACGGCATCGTCGATACAGACGAGTTTCTGATGGTGGCAGCCGCGCAATGTCGGCTGAAGTTCGAAGCGTAAATCGATCCGCGCATTTCTGGGAAAGTTTTTCTTCCGCAGCGGCTGCAGGGACTTGCCAGAATAAACGGGACCGAGCGCCCAGATGAGGATGCGTATTTCGAGCTTCGGATTTGCCGCTGCCAGGGCATGCAACAGGTCGGCCAGCGTTTTGTCGGACTTATCGGGTTCCAACCGGATGTTCGGATTGAAATCCCACCCGACGATCCAGATGGTGCGCCGCGCCTGTCGCAACGCGCGCGCCAGCTCTGCGAAATAGCTGTTGCCGTTGATCAGGAAGGCCGCCTTCGCAGCGCTCCCTTCCGGGGACAAGGCGCTGCCCTCCTGTTTCTGGCGGCCGCCCGGCCGTTGTGATTTTGTCTGGGGCAAGCTCGGGTTATTGAAGATGGTTTCGAATGTCGTCATGATTGCCTCGGCCTCTAACTGGAGCACAAACGCCCGGAATTTGCCTGAGTTCCCCGATAGCGTCGGCCAGTGGCGCGCTGTGGGCAGCCTGCGATGCAAAATGCAAGGAAACGAGATGTCACAACGAGCAGGCAGCGCCGATCTTCCTCTTCACGGGGGACGCGTACCGTATTGGCTCGGCGACCGGATGACGCGGTTGGGAACGCTGATCACCGAGGCGATCGTTCATCATTATGGCCGCGACGAATTCCTGCGCAGGCTCGCGCATCCCTTCTGGTTCCAGTCCTTCGGCGCGGTCATGGGCATGGACTGGCATTCCTCAGGCATCACGACCAGTGTTCTCGGGGCGTTGAAGCGCGGGCTGAAGCCGCGTGCCGGCGAGCTCGGCCTGCATGTTTGCGGCGGCCGCGGCGCGCATTCGCGCAAGACGCCGCAGGAACTCGTCTCGATCGGCGAGCGTGTCGGTCTCGACGGCGAGGGGCTTGCGACCACCAGCCGTCTTATCGCCAAGGTCGACAGCGCCGCCCTTCAGGATGGGTTCGATCTTTATCTGCACGGGTTCATCGTTGCCGATGACGGCCATTGGGTGGTCGTGCAGCAGGGCATGAACGGCGACAGGCGGCAGGCCCGGCGCTATCACTGGCTGTCCGAAGGCCTGGAGAGCTTCGTCGACTCGCCGCATGCGGCAATCGAGGGAAGGAGCCAGGGCGAGATCGTCAATCTTGCCGACCGGCGCGCCGAACGCTCGCGGCGCGGTCAGCTCGATCTGCTAGCGACCCTCGGTCCCGACCGGATCATCCGCGAAGCCGCCGCATTGTTGCGCGCCGAAGCGCCGGCGCCCGAACCCGCCGCACAGCCGATGCTGCCGCACCTGATCATGCCTGCCCATCACGACGTCCGCGAGAGCGACGTCAACATGCGCCGCCTGCATGGAAATCTGGCTGCCGCCGCCGATCGCGGGCCGGCGGAATTCGAAGAGCTGCTGCTCGTTCCAGGCGTTGGCGCCCGCACGGTGAAGGCGTTGGCGATGGTGGCGGAAGTCGTCCACGGCGCACCCTGCCGTTTTTCCGATCCGGCGCGCTTCTCGATCGCCCATGGCGGCAAGGACCGCCATCCTTTTCCGGTCCCGCTCAAGGTCTATGACGAGACGATCGCCGTGATGAAATCGGCGGTGCAGAAGGGCAGGCTCGGACGCGAGGAGGAATTGCAGGCGCTCAAGCGCCTGGACGATCAGTCCAGGCAGATGGAACGCTATGTGACAGGTCCCGACCTCAAAGAATTCATCGCCGGCGAATTCCGCCAATCCGCCGATTTCGGAGGCCGGAGCGTCTTCGGTTGGGAGGAGCCGCCCGCAGAGTAGGGCACCTTTTTATGCCATTACCCTAACTCGCTGAGCCAGGCAGGGCGACCTCGCCGTTTTTCTCACCATCTCAGTACCGGATGGAGGATGCTGAAACCTTGATAAGAACGATCCCGGGAGTGTTCACACCTTCAGGAAACCACCGCTCGAGATCGGGGACCCAATGTTCTTGGAATGCAGCCTTGTCCCGTACCAGCGAGGCGAGGCCCTCGACAGCGATGAAAATCCCCGGTTTGCCGAGGAGGCTGGGAGGTGCCGTGAACGTCAGCGAGACGGTGTCGATGCCTTCGATCTCCGTGATTTTGCTGCTGTCTTCATACGAAAAGAACCAGGAATCCCCGTCATATTCGACGTCGCCGTTGTTGCTCATCGGCCGGGCCGAGATGCGGCCCGACCCGGCGTTCGTCGACAGCATGCAGAAATCGATCTTCTTCAGTTGCGAGGACAGGTCTTCGAGGGTCATGGACGCCATTGCGATCTCCCAGGTTTGAATGCTCGGGAGTAGCGTGCAAGCGTCCAAATTGTTCCGTGGAACGCCCGCGTGACTGAGCCCCCATCCGTTTGATCTATTCCCGCACGGTTTAAGGATGGAAGTATGTGGGAATTCCAGGAGTTACAGCAGCGTCCCATGCGAAGCTGAAAGATAAGCAGCGCTGTAGCCCTCAATGACCGTCGGGCGGGACGGCTTCGACCGGAACCGTCTCTTTCAGGTTCTTCCGGTGGAAGATGAAGAGCCCCGCAACGACGATGATTGCGGCACCGATGATGATCTGTGCATCGGGAATATCGTTGAAGAAGAGGTAGCCGAGGACGATCGCCCAGAGCAGCAGCGTATATTGCAACGGGGCGAGCAGCGATGCCGGTGCGAGCTTGAGCGAGCGGGTGATGAGCAGATGCGCGCACGAGGCGACGATGCCAAGCAGCAACATGCCGGACCAATCGATGAGGGTTGCCGACTGCCAGTGGCCGACGCTTAAAACGATGCCGGTGACGAGCGCGGCGATCGTCTGCCATGTCACCAGCGTCGTGTCGCTGGTCGAGCGCAGATAGCGGCTCATCACCAGCGACAGCGCAAAGGCAAGGCTGCCGGCAAGACCGAAGAGCGATGGAAGCGACAGCATCGCCATGGACGGACGCAGCGCGATGACGACGCCTGCGAAGCCGATCAGAACGGCCAGCCACCGGCGCCAGCCGATCTTTTCTCCGAGAAAAAAATGCGAGAGCGCCGCAATGTAGATCGGACCGGCCATATAGAAGGTCATCACATCTGCGAGCGGCAGATAGGCGACAGCGGCATAAAACAGCGCGACATCGCAGGTCGCCATAAAAACACGGATGAACTGGAGGCCCTTCTGCTCGACGCGGAACAAGGCCATCGGCCCTTGCCGAAGGATCATTGGTCCGAGCACGATGAAAGCGCCAATCGAGCGGATCACCAGCACCTGGCCGACGGCAAAGCTGGCGACCAGCCACTTGCCCATTGCATCGTTCAGCGCAAAAAGCAGATCGCCAAGCAGCATCAGCAAGACGCCGGTCATGATCAGATTTCCGGCATTGGCTACGCCAGTCTTGGTCGTCATCTTTGGCATCCTCGCAAAACGGCCGCGCATGCGCGGCCGAGTGCGGCTTCTGCCTTAACGCTGCCGATGTCAATGGTCAGTTTGAAGCGGCTGCACTCGAATTTGCCAAGGGGTACAGCGAGCGACAGTCTTCGTTCACCTTGACCGACAGCTTAGTTGTCTGACCGGCGGCACCGCGACGTACGATCGTGGAACCAGCGATTAAATTGGCTGTCTTTAGGAAAGGGCGCACCGGCCCCCGCCCTGGACATTAAGTCAGGCTCACCAAGGTAGTGTGCCCTTGTCATTGATGAAGGCACCCGTCTGGCCGTCGTTCGCGACTGCAAGCTGGACGATGATCTCAGCCGCCTGCTCGACCGTCCGATAGCCTGTATTGCCGTTAAAATCGGTCTTTGTGTATCCGGGATCCGCGCTGTTGACCCTGATGCCGAACGACGCGAGGGCCTTGGAAAACGATACGGTCACTGCGTTGAGGGCGGTCTTCGAGCTGTTGTAGCCCATGCTGTTCACACCATAGAATTCGCTCTCCGGGTCTGTCAGGGCGCCAAGCGAACCGAGCTCGCTGCTGACGTTGACGACATTGGCGGACCCCGCTGCTTTGAGCAGAGGCAGGAAAGCTTGCGTAATTCGGATCGGCCCGAATACGTTGATCTCGTAGACCTGACGGATGTCGTCTAAGGTCTGATCCGCCGGATCGATGAATGCTCCGGGTATGCCCGCATTGTTGACCAGTGCGTCGAGCTTGCCGTCTTCCTGTCTGACACGATCCGCGGCTGCCTTCACACTTGCGTCGTCCTCGACGGCAATTTCAAGGAAGCGCACATCGTGACCCTGAGCTCGCAAAGTTTCCGCCGCACTCTCACCGCGCCCCGCATCGCGGGCACCAAGCCAAACACGATAACCCAATCCCCCGAGCCGTCGAGCGGTTTCAAAGCCGATGCTCTTGTTGGCGCCGGTGATCAATGCATTCTTCGACATGGTCGTTCTCCATTCTGGTTGCCCGTCCAATATGAGTAGGCGCCTTTCCGGCCGCGTGCCAAATTCTATTGAACTCTTGCCTAATCCTGCCGAAAGACTTGCGCGCGTTGGAGGAGGGTGCAATTTAACAGCATGGACAATGTGGGCGAAGAACTAAGGTCCCTGATCGACAGGCACTCGCGTGGCGGTCGTACGACGACCGCCATTCCACGCGTCGGTTTGCTAAGAGCAGAACGCACGACTGAGCCGACGGCAGGCATGACGGAGCTTGTCATATGCCTGGTGTTACAAGGCGCCAAGGCAATCACTTGCGGCGAGAACGTATTGCACTATGGAGGGGGCAGCTACTTCGTGGCCTCGGTCGAGGTTCCTGTCTTTGGCAGAATATCCGAAGCGAGCCTCCAGAAGCCATTTCTCGGCGTCGGGTTCAGCTTTGACGCCCGTAACATCGCCGACCTTCTGATTGAGATGCCTGATGTGCACGATCCGGAATTCTTATGTGGCCTCGGCGTGAGTCCGACCGATCCTCAGCTCGAAGAAGCATTTCTACGGATGATGCGACTTCTCGATAGGCCAAACGAAATTTCCGTCATGGCACCAATGATTGAGCGGGAAATCCTGTTCCGGCTATTGCGGGGACCGCAGGGAGCGAAGCTGCGGCAGATCGCACAGATCGACGGCCGCCAGTCTCAAGTCAGGCGGGCGCTCGCCTGGATTCGCGAAAACTTCACGGAATCTTTCAAGGTCGAAGATCTGGCGCGGATGACGGGAATGAGTGCTTCGGTGTTCCACCGCCATTTCAAGGCGGCAACGACCATGACGCCCATCCAGTATCAGAAGCGGTTCCGTCTCCACGAGGCACGCCGTCTGTTGCTCGAGAYTCCGGGCGACGCCGCCCGTGTCGCTTTCGCCGTCGGCTATGAAAGCGCGTCCCAATTCAGCCGGGAATACGGGCGGCTGTTCGGACTTCCGCCCGCCCGCGACGCAAGCCGGCTTCGCGCCAAGCCTATTGCGCCGGTGACGTCGGACGCATCAGACGATGCGGTGACAAGTTTCGGACGCGCAATCTAGCGAGCCTCGTGATAGTATTGTTTCAGGATTTGGCTGGCAC
The DNA here is from genome assembly GCF_056399245.1 of Rhizobium sp. 01N447_2. Lineage (NCBI taxonomy): Bacteria > Pseudomonadati > Pseudomonadota > Alphaproteobacteria > Hyphomicrobiales > Rhizobiaceae > Rhizobium > Rhizobium sp. 01N447_2. The sequence continues at coordinate 24,095 of NZ_JBFTQY010000029.1, read as the reverse complement.
GTTCATCCATAAGCCCGCTCGCTGATCAAGGAGCACCGATGGCAGCAAGTGGGCATCCATGTAGCCATGCCCATGCTGAAAATGTCATGACGTCGTCGTGCGTGGCGACCACCATAATGCCATGAAGCAGGCCAAACCGTTCCCGCGGGCGTGGAAGAGTACTGCTGACGCGCCTGTGAGCAGCAACGACAAAGACCGTCGGCGGCTTGGATCAGCTAGAGCGCCCAATCATCCCAATTTTGGACTTCGGCAGCTTTGTCCTCGCGGCAAATGGTTTCCAGCGCCAGCGAGGCACGACTGGAGTGCCTTTGTTTATGCCGCAGGATCTCAAATTGGCGGGACGGCAGAGGGAAGCGCGCCTTTACCAGCAGACCTTGCGTCAAGAGTGGCGCGGCCACGGCTCCCGAAACGACTGTCGCGCAGAGGCCCTCCCTTGCTGCCGATATGACCGCCTCGTTCGACGGCAGTTGCAGCGCGACAGCCAGATCTCCGGGGTCTATGCCGAGATTGGAAATCGCCGCCTCGAAAGCCGACCGGGTTCCGGACCCCTTTTCCCGCATGACCCATTTTGTGCCCGAAACCAGGTCTGCCGGTGCAATTGGTTTGCCACGCGCCCAGGGATGGCGCGGACCGACGACGACAAGGAGTTCGTCCTCGGCAAGCGGCTGAACATGCAGCGCCGGCTCATCAACGCTGCCTTCGACGAAACCGACTTCGGCCAATCCATCGAGAACCGCTTTTGCCGCCGTGGTCGTGTTGCCAATCATCAGCTTCAGGTCAATGCCCGGGTAGCGGATCTTGAAACGCATCAGCATCGCCGGTAGCCAGTAGCTGGCGATCGTCTGGCTCGCAAAAACGACCAGTTCACCCTTTTGCAAGCCGCCGAGATCGGACAGGACGAGTGCTGCGGCCTTTGCGCGCGCCAGCGTCGCTCTAGCCTCCCCCAGAAACACCCGTCCTTCATATGTCAGCTCTATGCGGCGTCCGACGCGATGGAAAAGCTCGACGCCATAGGAGGTCTCGAGATTGCGGATAGCCGAGCTGACGGCCGATGGCGTGAGCCCGATCTCAAACGCGGCCTTGGTCAGATGCTCGCGTTCCGCAACCGCGACGAAAATGGAAAGCTGTTCAAACGTCATTGATTCAATCGTTCGATTTTAGCGAATGAACTATGCTATACTATTCAATAGAAGTCGACAATCGAGTGTGGKAGATTACGGTCCTCCGCAAGGACTTGCCGATGATCGTTTCCGCCTCACGTTCCCTGTCGCTTCCTGCCGCCCTGCCAGGACTCCTCCTGTGTGCGGCAGTCACGCTCTCTGCGTATCTCGTTGAACAGCTGCAGATGATGGTTTTCGGCTCGCATTGGATCGAGAGCCTTGTGCTTGCCATTCTGATCGGCATTGCCGTGCGCTCCTCGGTCTGCCTGCCGCAGACCTTCATTCCCGGCATCCAATTCGCCGCCAAGACACTGCTCGAGATTGCGGTCGTGTTGCTCGGCGCCTCGCTCAGCACGGCTGCCATCCGACAGGCTGGATTGCCGCTTGTCGGCGGAGTTGCCGTTCTGGTTGCTCTGTCTTTGGCCGGCAGCTTTGTTATCGGGCGGCTCTTCGGGCTGTCGGCCAGCCTGGCGACGTTGGTTGCTTGCGGCAATTCGATCTGCGGCAATTCTGCGATTGCCGCCGCAGCGCCCGTGATCGGCGCCAAACCCGACGATATCGCCGCCTCGATAGCCTTTACCGCGCTGCTCGGTATCGGTGCCGTGCTGACGCTGCCGCTTCTTCACCTGCTCTTTGGTCTCAGCGCCGTACAATATGGCGTTTTCGCCGGACTGACAGCCTATGCCGTCCCGCAGGTCTTGGCGGCCACGGCCTCTGCCGGAGCCGTCAGCACCCAGGTGGGCACGCTCGTCAAACTGATCCGCGTGATGATGCTCGGACCCGTCATCCTCGTGCTCGGCGCAGTTCATGGCCGCCGTCCTGGCGGTTCGCCAGTCAAGCTCCGCCATGTTCTCCCATGGTTCATCCTCGGTTTTGCAGCCATGGCGACGCTTCGTTCCCTCGACGCGATCCCGGCGCCGCTGCTGCCCGGAATGGGGGCTGTTTCCGCCGCCTTCACCGTCACCGCCATGGCGGCTTTGGGCCTCTCCGTCGATGTCAGATCCGTCGCCCATACCGGCGGTCGTGTCCTCGCAGCGGCGGCGCTGTCGCTGTTGGCGCTGGGGGCTCTCGGGCTTTGCCTGATCGGGCTGCTGAATATCGTCTGATCGAGGTGATATGCCCAAAATACTTGCAAAGAATCCGGTTGCCTTCCAAACGATCAGCGGCTAGCCTGTATATACAGGTTAGGCGGAAGCATAGATCGTCATGCGGGTCATCTCTTCACAGCAAGCTGCGGATCTTCTCGAAGACGGGATGACTGTCGMTGCTTCCGGTTTTGGAGGATGCTGCCATCCCGAGGCCATTACGGCCGCTGTCGAGGAGCGTTTCCTCGCCTCTGGAAAACCCCGCAACCTGACGCTTCTGTTCGCTGCCAGTACGGGCGATCGTCAGACGCGCGGCATGGGGCACTTCGGTTATGAAGGCCTGGTCGCCTGTGTGATTGCCGGGGGATGGCGCGGAACGCCGCGCCTTGGAAAGCTTGCGATCGAGGAAAAGATCGAAGCGCATTGCTGGCCGCAGGGCGTCATCGCGCAACTCTATCGGGCGATTGCGGCGGGTCAGCCTGGAGTGGTCACCCATATCGGTCTCGGTTCCTTCATGGATCCGCTTCATGGCGGCGGCCGCATGAATGCGACGACACCGCGTTCGCTTGTCGAGCGTGTGTCGTTGCGCGGCAAGGAATGGCTGCTTTATCCGTCGATGCCGCTCGACTGCGTGCTCTTGCGCGGAACGACGGCCGACGAAGACGGGAACATCACGCTCGAGGACGAGGCCTTCCCGCTCGATGTGCTCGCCATGGCACAGGCGGGCCGAAACTCCGGTGGCATCGTCGTCGTGCAGGTCAAAAGGATTGCCGAGCGCGGCTCGCTGCAGCCCAACGATGTTCGTATCCCGGCGGCGCTCGTCGATTATGTCGTCGTCTGTGATGATCCGGCCCAGCACGGCATCAGTTTCGCTGAAACGGACAATATCGCCTATACCGGGCGCGTCCGGATGGCGGTGAGCCGCCTGCAGCCGGCGCCGCTGTCGGTCGATAAGATTATTCAGCGACGCGCCTTCCTGGAACTGGCGCCGCTGAACCGCCCGACGATCAATCTCGGCATCGGCATTGCCGCCGGGATCGGCCGTATCGCCAGCGAAGAGGGATTCGACGATTATACCGTGACGATCGAATCCGGCGTCATCGGCGGCGTGCCGGCCGAAGAGCTGTCCTTCGGCGCCGCGGTCAATCCGACCGCCATCGTCCCACAGGCATCGCAGTTCGACTTTTACGACGGCGGCGGCCTGGACATCGCCTTTCTCGGCATGGCCGAGGTGGATCGGCATGGGGCGGTCAATGTCAGCCGCTTCAACAATTCCATCGTCGGGGTCGGCGGATTCACCAATATCTCGCAGACAGCCAAGCATGTTGTCTATCTCGGCGCATTTTCGGCGGGCGGCGCGCAAATTGCAGTTGCCAACGGCAGGCTCGACATCATCCAGGACGGCCGCCTTTGCAAGATCGTCGAGGCTGTCGACCAGATCAGTTCGAGCCCAGCCTTTGCGCCGGAGGGACAGTCACAGCTCGTCGTCACTGAGCGGGCGGTTTTTCGGGTGATCGGCGGATGCTTGACGCTGACGGAGTTTGCCCCCGGCATCGATCTTGCCGCCGATGTTCTCGACCGCCTGCCGAAGGGCATCGCGGTGTCGGACCAGCTGAAGCAGATGGATGTGCGCCTGTTTTCGACCCATGCCATGAAGGACTTTGCCCCATGAAAATCGATGGAGCCGCCATCATCGTCACGGGCTCGGCAACGGGTGTCGGGGCTGCATGCGTGAAGCAATTCGCCGAGGGCGGCGCCCGGGTGGTCATCAACTACAGCCGCAGCAAAAAAGAGGCCGATGAGACCGGCGATATCTGCCGCAGTCTGGGCACGGAGGTCGAGATCGTCCAAGCCGACGTTGCCGACGACGCGGCTTGCCGCCGGATGGTCGCGATTACCGTCAATCGATGGGGACGGCTCGACGCCTTGGTGAACAATGCCGCAATGACGGTCATATCCGATCCTTTCGATCTGGAGACGCTGTCGGCCGAAGACTTCCAGAACGTTTTCGGTGTCAACGTCATCGGCGTCTATCAGATGTGCCGGGCGGCGATACCTGCGATGCGGAACAGCGGCGGCGGTGCGATCGTCAATGTCTCATCCAACGTTGCCTTTACCGGCGGCGGCAGTTCGCTTGCCTATACGGCCTCCAAGGGTGCGCTCAATGCGCTGACTTTGGCCTTGGCGCGCACCTGCGGTCCCGATATCCGCGTGAATGCGGTTTGCCCCGGCATCATCGATACGCGCTGGATGCGCGACACGCTCGGGCCGGATGCCTATGGAGCCATTGCCAAGCGATTTTCGGAAACCGCGCCGCTCGGCCGGGTCGCGACACCGGAAGACGTTGCCGGCGCCATAGTCTGGCTTGTTCAGGGGGCTGACTTCGTCACCGGTGAATTGCTTTCCATTGACGGCGGCATCCGCCTGTCCRGTGGCGCTCGCAAACCCGCGACATCCGGGGGAGYCGCATCGTGACGCTATCGGCCCAATCCATCCTCGACTTCCCGGTGCCGCAAGCGACACATGTGGTTACCGCAAGGGATGCCATCCTTTACGCCCTGTCGGTTGGCTACGGCACCAACGCGCTCGACGAAAAGACATTGAACTACGTCTATGAACGCGATCTCGTGACCGCGCCGACCCTTGCCAATATCGTGGCGCATCCAGGCCCTTGGATGCAGCAGACAGGCGTCGACTGGGCGCGTCTGGTGCATTCCGAACATCGGCTGACCATCCATCGGCCGGTTCCTCTCGATGTGCCGCTGATCTCTCGCTCGCGCGTCTTGTCGGTGGTCGACCGCGGCGTTGAGAAAGGGATGTTCGTCAGCTTCGAGCGCTTGATCGCAACCGTGGACGATGATGAGCCAATCGCGACGATCGTCCAGACGAATGCGTGCCGCGGCGACGGTGGGTGCGGTTCGGCGGGATCTGCGCCCGAACCCTTGTCGAAAGTCCCGGACAGAGGGCCGGATCTTAAAATCAATGTCGACATCCCTGACAACGCCGCTCTGCTTTATCGCCTGAACGGCGATCTCAATCCGCTGCATGTCGACCCGCGGGCAGCCGGCAAAAGCGGCTTTGACCGGCCGATCCTGCATGGGCTGTGCAGCTTCGGTTATGCGGGTTACGCCATTGTCGCTGCCATCGATCCAAGCCTGGCGAGCGGGTTGAGCACCATCGCGGCGCGTTTCAGCGCGCCGATCTTTCCCGGCGAAACGATCACCGTGCAGATGTGGCGGAACGATGCCGAGATCCGCTTCAGGGGGCTCGTTGCTTCTCGCGGCGCGACCATCCTCGACAATGGCATGGCGAGGTTGTCATGACGAAAGCGGTCAAACCCGCCGCCGGCGAGGCGCGCCATTATATCAGGATCAAGGAGCAGATTCTGGCCGAGATCGCCGAGGGCAAGCTGCAGCCGGGAGACCGGGTATCCTCTGAGAGCGAATTGGTGGCGGCATTCGGCGTCAGCCGCATGACGGCGAACCGGGCGCTGCGGGAGTTGATGTTCGAGGGTGTTCTCAAGCGATCCGCCGGGATCGGAACCTTCGTGTCGCCAAAGCACCTCGACGTCGATCTGCTTCAAATCCGCAACATAGCCGACGAAATACTGGAGCGGGGCCACACGCATCAGGCGATGGTGGTCAAGGCCGGCTTGATGAAGGCGGATGCCAACGTCGCCGACGCGCTCGAACTCATCCTCGGCGCTGAGGTGATGCATTCGCTGATCGTGCACATGGAAAACGACCGGCCCATTCAGGTCGAGGAGCGCTACGTCAATCCGCTGGTCGCGCCCGACTATCTGTCGGCCGACTTCCGCAGCATGACGCCGCACGAATATCTGACGGAGGTGGCTCCGATAACGGCGTTCGAACATATCGTCCAGGCCGTCAAACCGGATCCGGCCATACGCAAATATCTCGGCCTCAGGAATGATCACCCTTGCCTGCGCGTCTTTCGAAGAACCTGGTCAGGCGAGGCCGTCGTGACCTGTGCGCTGTTATACTATCCCGGCGCGCAATATCGGCTGGAAGCACGGTCCACCAAGGGTCCCGCACGGCCCGTAGCCATTCTCGGAGAGAAACAGTGAGCGCCACCAATTCTCCATCGATCATCTTCAGTGCGGCGGCGCCGACGATCGAGGACATCGCAGCAATTGCCCGTCGTCACGCAAGGATCGAGGTATCGGCCGAGGTCGAGGCCCGGATTGTGGGCGCGCGCGCCGTCGTCGATCGCTATACGGAAAGCGATCTGCCGGTCTATGGCCTGACGACGGGACTTGGGGCGGGGGTCGATACCCGACTTGCAACGGAAGATCTGGTAGCGTTCCAGATGCGTGTGCCGCAAGCCCGCTCCGTCGGTGTCGGGGAACCGCTTGCCGAGGAATCCGTGCGGGCGATGATGGCCGTCAGGGCCACCGGCATGGCGGCGGGCGGTTCCGGCGTTTCGCTGAAAGTCTTCCAGGGTCTGATTGCCGCCATCAATGCCGGTGTCCATCCTGTCGTCCCCTCATTGGGCTCGATCGGTGCGGCGGATTTGGCGCCGCTTGCCCATATGAGCCGGGGCCTTCTGGGCTTCGGTGAGATCGAGTTTGACGGCGAAGTGCTGCCGGCCGCCATCGCCCTTGACAGGGCCGGCCTGAAGCCCCTCGAATTGGCGCCGAAGGACGGGCATGCGCTTGTTGTGGCCAACAGCCTCTCCATCGGCCTCGCCTGCTTGGCGCTTGTGGATATCGAGCGGCTCTTCGATTGGTCCCTGAAGGCGATTGCCGTTAATTTCGAAGCGTTCCGGGCCAATGTCAGTGCCTTCGACGACCGCGCGCTGGCTGCGAGACCGGCCTTTGGGCAGCGCCGCGTCGCCGCTCAGCTGATGGAGCTTCTTTCGGGCAGCTCCTTGCTTGCCGCCGATGCGGCAAGGCGTCTGCAGGATCCTTTAAGCTACCGCTGCACGCCGCAGGTTTGGGGCGCGTTGCGGCATGCGATCGATGAGGCAAGGCAGGCGACTGACATAGAGCTCGTCAGTTCCAGTGACAATCCTGTCGTGATCGCATCCGAGGGCGTCATTCTTTCACACGGCAATTTTGACATGACCGCTTTTGTGCTCGCCTGGGAAAGGCTGGGGCAGGCGATGGCGCATTGTGCGGCAGGCACCGCCTATCGGATCATGAAGATCATGTCGCCTGGCATGTCCGACCTGCCACGCTTCCTGACCCCGATGGGCCAGAGCCGTACCGGTTTTGCGACCGTGCAAAAGACCGTCTCGGCCATGGAAGCCGAAATCCGCCATCTGGCCATGCCGGTTTCGCTTTCGCCCATTCCTGTCGCCGATGGCGTCGAAGACCAGGCATCGATGGCTCCGAGCGTTTTGGCAAAGGCGCAGGCGATCGTCGAGCGCCTGCGCTATCTGGTCGCCATCGAACTGATTGCTTCGGTACAGGCCGTCGAGCTCAGAGGCGTCTCAGGCGAATTGGGCAAGGGATCGGCGGAAGCCTATGCCTTTGTCCGCAACCACGTCCCGGCGCTTGAAGAGGATCGCGCGCAAGGGCCGGATTTTGCGACGATTGCCGCATTGATCGGGCGTGGCCCGCAATAAGCCGGTTTGCCACTGCCCCGGCAAGAAGGGCAGGGCGCCGACCGGTCATACTGATGGTCATTCAGGAGAATGCCGTCAGTCCGTTCATTGAAAAGTCAACAAGAGGGAATGACTATGAAAAATTGGACAAAAGGCATTTTTGCAGCCGGCATCATGGCAGCCGCCATGTTCCAGCCTGCATCCGCAGAGACCATCAAGGTCGGCAGCAAGAATTTCACCGAGCAGTTTATCCTCGCCGAAATGTACGCCGCCGTTTTGGAAAATGCCGGCATCACCGTCGAGCGCAAGATCAACCTCGGCGGCACGCTGATTGCGCACCAGGCATTGGTGGCCGGCGAGATCGATCTCTATCCGGAATATACCGGCACGGCGCTGGCTTCTGTCGTCAAGGGTGAGATGTCGACCGATGCCGAGAAGGTCTACACGCAGGTCAAGGACTTCTACGCCAAGCAGTTCAACCTCACCTGGCTGAAGCCGAGCGGCATCAACAATGGCTATGTCATCGTCGTCCGGCAGGAAACGGCGCAGGCCAACAATCTGAAAAGCCTGTCGGATCTCGCCAAGGTTTCGAAGACCCTGGTCTTCGGCGGCGGCGCTGAATTTCCGGACCGCGCCGATGGCCTGCCCGGCCTGAAGCGTGTCTACGGCGCCGAGTTCAAGGAGTTCAAGCAGTTTGCCAAGCTTGGCCTTCGTTATGACGCGCTGGAACAAAAGGACATTGACGTCGCCAATGGCGCCGCGACCGACTGGCAAATCGGCTCGAAGAACCTCGTGCCGCTGGCAGACGACAAGGGTCTGTTTCCGCCCTACTACGTGGCCCCCGTTGTCCGCCAGGACGTGCTGAAGGCCAATCCGAAGGTTGCCGAACTGCTGGAAGCGGTCGGCACCCATCTCGACAATGAGAAAATGCGCGTCCTCAATGCCAAGGTCGAGACCGATCACGAGGAAGCCAAGGACGTGGCGGTCGAATTCCTCAAGGAAAACGGCCTGCTGCCGAAATGATTGTCACGCCCGCGGCCGGGTATCGATCCGGCCGCGATCTGGCGTGGCGATCCCTTTAGGGTGTCTGTTCAAAAATCCGTCCCTTCAGCAGCTGGACAGGAATGTGGAGAAGCGGGAAATGCAGGAAATCTGGATCGATTATCTCAACGCCCTCGATGCCAAGGCGCTGGCGCTGACGAATGACGAGATTCTCGATGCGGTGTCGAAAGCGCTGGATGCGCAGGGCAGGGGCGAAACCGTCATCGAGCCGCGTGTTCATCTTGTGCCGGAGAGCTCCGACAAGGGCCATTTCAACGTGCTTCGCGGCTATATCAAAGCGCTGAACTATGCCGGCGTCAAAGTCGTCGGCGATTTCGTCGACAACTATAAGGTCGATCTGCCCTCGGAGCTTGCGGTCCTCAACCTGTTCGATCCGAACACGGGCGTGCCGAAGGCCATCATCGACGCAACGGCTATCACCGACATGCGCACCGGCGCCGTGACCGCCCTTGGCGCAAAATATCTCGCCCGCAAGAACAGCAAGATTCTCGGCCATATCGGTGCCCGCGGAACCTCGTACTGGAATGTCCGCCTTCTCGATCATCTCTTCGACTTCGATGAAATCCGCGTGCATTCGCGCCGCCCGGAAAGTCGCGATGCCTTCGCAAAGCGTCTTGAGGCGGATCTCGGCAAGAAGATCATCGTTACCGACAATTGGGAGGATTGCCTCAAGGGCGCCGATATCATGGTCGAGGCGAGCCGCCTGCCGGAACCGGAACCGCTGTTCAAGACGGAATGGGTGAAGAAGGGGGCCTTCGTCGTGCCCTATGGCACGATGAGCGCGCTTGAATTCGATCTCACCGATATCATGGACAAGGTCGTCGTCGACGATTGGGGACAATGCGGGCCCGGCAAGCCGTTCGGAGCGCTTCGCCGTCACGTCGACGAGGGCAAGGTGACGGCCGAGAACTTGCATGCCGAAATCGGCCAGATCGTCTGCGGCATGAAACCCGGCCGCGAGAGCGACGAGGAGACGATCCTGTTCTGGCATCGCGGCCTCAGCACGACCGACGTAGCGCTCGGCGCCGCCATGGTGGAGAAGGCCAGGGAGATGAATATCGGCCAGCGCCTGCGGTTCGCATAGATAGCCATGGTCATGTCCAAGCCAATCGCCTGTTCGAGAATGTATAATCTCAGCACGCGCATTCGCGGCCTGTGGGACGCGCTGTTTGCGCTGGTCAGCCTACGGTCCGGCGTCGAGCTCGAGATCATCGCCCATGCCGCACCAGCACCCTTGTCGGCGTTATGGTCGAGGCCGGACATGGGAACGGTCTTCATGTGCGGCTATCCGTTTTCACGCATGCCCGAGGACACGAGACCGGCTGTCCTTGCTGCACCCGTCTCGAGCGAAGCATGGTCTTTGGACCGGCCGCTCTATGCCAGCCACATCCTCGTCGCCTCCACCGGGCCGGTGAACGCGGTGGCGGATCTCGCTGCCGCACGCTGGGGCTGGACCGTGCGCGATTCCCAATCGGGCTACCACGCGGCGCGCTCCTACCTTGCCGACCGATTTGCGGGCACGATGAAGCAGAGCACGACGGTCGGACCGCTGCTCAACCCCTCAGGCATCGTCGCAGCCCTCAAGGATGGCAGGATCGATGCGGGCGCGATCGACGCCTATGCCTTCCAATTGTTGTCGATGCACGAGCGCGACGCGATCGATGGCCTTCGTATTCTGGCGACGACCGATCCGCTTCCCGCGCCGCTATTGGTTGCCGCGCAGACATTGCCCGCGGACATCGCCACAGCATTACAGCAAGGCCTCGTGACGTTGCATGAAACGCCTGGGGGAACGGCGGTTTTGGAACGGCTCGGCCTCAGACGATTTTCGGCGGTCACTCCGTCCGCCTACGATGTCCTGCCGCAGAGAGCCGACGACGCCGATCGCAGATTGGGGATCTCATGGTAGACAGGCGAACGAGCGCCCGGACGCGAAGGTCTCGACGATGAAATGGGTCCCTAAACACCTCGACCGACTATTCGAAGCGCTGTTGGAGCACCTGTATCTCGTTTTTTCCTCGGTGGGCATTGCCCTGGTGATCTCACTGATCGTCGGGATATGGGCGGCAAGGCGGCCGCGAAGCTTCGCGGTAATCATCATCTTCACCGGTATCCTGTTCGCCGTGCCGAGCTTGGCGCTGTTTGCGCTTCTCATTCCCATCATGGGGATCGGGGCGGCACCCGCCATTACCGGTCTTGCCGCCTACTCGCTGATGATCCTGATCCGCAATATCGGCATGGGGTTTCAGGCAATTCCGCGTGACATACTCGAAGCTGCCGATGGCATGGGCTACGGCACGGCGCGCCGGATCTGGGAAGTCGAGCTGCCGCTGGCGATGCCCTATATCGTCGGCGGTATCCGCATTGCCATGGTGACGGTCATAGGCATTGCGACCGTTGCCGCCTATATCAATGCCGGCGGGCTCGGCGTCATCATTTTCGAAGGCATCGACCAGCGGTTTCCCGAAAAGATCATCGCCGGCGGGCTGCTGACGTCATTTCTGGCGCTCTTTGCCGACTACTGTTTTGCATCGTTCGAAAAGCTGCTGCGCCGGCGCAGTGGAGGTAAAGCAGCATGATCGTTATCGATGCATTCAGCTGGATCTTCAACAACTCCGGCGCCTTCTTCAATGCTTTCAATCGCCATCTTCTGATGTGCGTCCTATCGCTCGGCATCGCTTTCGTTATTGCCGTGCCACTCGGATTTGCCGTCGCACGGGCACCTCGCGCCGCCTTTGCAGTGGTCAATATTGCCGGCGCCTTGCGCTCCATACCGAGCCTTGCGCTCCTGTCGGCGGCGATGCCGTTTCTCGGCATCGGATTGTTGCCGTCGGTGGTGGCTCTCATCGTCCTTGCCGTGCCGCCGCTGCTGTTGAGCACGATCATCGGCATCCGCGAGATCGACGCCTCGGTGATCGATGCGGCCGATGGAATGGGCATGAGCGTCGGGCAGATGCTGTGGGAGATCGAACTTCCTCTGGCCGTTCCCTCGATTCTGTCAGGCGTCAGGACGAGTGCCATCCAGGTCATCGGCGGGGCGGCGCTGGCCTCCTTCATCGGCGGCGGCGGGCTTGGCGATTTCATCAATGCCGGCATTGCGATCATGAATATGCCGCGCCTTCTCGTCGGAGCGGTCCCGATAGCGCTGCTCGCGATCTTTGCGGAACTGGCGTTCGGCGCCCTGGAGCGCGTCTTCACTCAACGGCGCTAAGCGGCCGAAAGCGGATATCAGGATGATTCATCTCGACCATGTTACGAAGAATTACGACGGCGGCGGCCAGCATGCGGTCGACAATCTCGATCTCCTGATCGAGACCGGTACGACGGTTGCCCTGATCGGGCCTTCGGGCTGCGGCAAGACCACGACCATGCGCATGATCAATCAGTTGGAAACGCCCACGGCGGGACGTGTGCTGGTCGATGGCAAAGATATCGCCCGGGTCGATCAGAAAGAGCTGCGCCGCAGCATCGGTTATGTCATCCAGCAAGTCGGTCTGTTTCCGCATATGTCGATCGCGCGCAATGTCGCAACCGTGCCGCGGCTTCTCGGTTGGGAAAAGGCGCGCAGCGATCGCCGGGTCGACGAGCTGCTGGATCTCGTGGGGCTTGATCCGGCCATCATGCGACAGCGCCTGCCACACGAATTGTCGGGAGGGCAGCGTCAGCGCGTCGGTTTCGCGCGCGCGCTCGCCGCCGACCCTGCAATCATGCTGATGGACGAACCGTTCGGCGCGATCGATCCAATCACCCGCGTTCGGCTTCAGGACGAATTCCGCGATATTCTCAGGAAGGTGAAGAAGACCGTCGTCATCGTTACCCATGATCTCGATGAGGCAATCAAAATGGGTGATCGCATCGCCATCATGCGGGATGGCCGCCTCCTTCAGTATGATACCCCGCAGGAAATCCTCGCGCGTCCCGTCAATGAATTCGTCGAGAGTTTCCTCGGCCCCGACCGAGCCATAAAAAGGCTAAGCTTGATTGCCGTATCGATGATCATGACCGCGCCGGAACCGTCCAACGGCGATGCCGAGATCGCCGCTGACGCCACGGTTCACGACGCCTTGGCGCTCATCCTCTCCGGTGAGATGCCGGGCCTGCACGTCAGGGCCGCCGATGGGACGCTTGCGGGATATTTGTCTCGTGACACGCTATTGCGCGCCAATCGGCTTTAGAGCATCCAGCAAAGTGCGCAGCGGTCTTGCGCCCGGAAATGCACAAAACAATAAGATGGAACGTTTCCGTGACGCACGCAAAAAGCGGAAACGCTCCGGCTGGAGTCGTTTGCGGAAGAGGGCGACATTGCAGGTCGCCGTGACGACAAGCCCAACCCGCTCAACGCGGGCTGGGCCATCTTCGATTCGATCAGAGGGTCGAGACGTTCTCAGCCTTCGATTTTCCGGTCTTGCGATCCTGTCCAACTTCGAAGCTGACCTTGTCGCCTTCGCGGAGCGACCCGCCGCTTTGAAGCGCAGACACGTGAACAAAAACGTCCTGCCCGCCACCCTCAGGGGTGATGAAGCCGAAGCCCTTGTCGTCATTGAAGAATTTAACGGTACCTGTCGGCATGAGATAAATATTTCCTTGTATCGTTCGACGATTTGCGAAGGCGAAACTATAGCTTCGGCGCTTCTGTATCAACCCTTTAGCACACTGGTGGCTTTTTGAACGCAAAAAGACATCAGCTCCGACGAAGTTCAATGCGGCTGGTAACAACCGATCGACCTGTAGCAGGGTCGGTGTCGACGGTTGTGAGACGCATTCCCGACGCTCCGGTTTTTTCGATCGTCATCTGGGCACGTCGATCGCCATTCACTTCTTTCGCCCATCTTATCGCGAGGCTTATGGCGTTACCCTCGCGCCTTCCGCCAAGCCCCGCGGTGCCGGTGCCCGCCCCCACGTAGGAGCCAGTGTACGTGTCACCGCTGGCCTTGAGGTTAGCGCTGATGACGCGGGAAAAAACGACAAGGCTGGTACAGCGTCCATTGAGTGCGAGGGAGCTTGCATTCGCATCCGACTTGAAACGGCAGGTGACGTTAATGGTGGGTGCGTTTATCCGGACTTTCACCGTCCCCTTACCGCTCCAACTTCCCGCCAGTGTTTTCAGAAAGGCCGATTCGTCGGCGTTGGCGGCGCCAGCCATAGCTATCGACGCCGTCGCAACGGCGAACGCGCATACAAGGACCTTAAGCATGTGATTAACTTTCGGACCGCGTAACATCCGCATCATGACGCTCCGCTGATCGAGGAGAGGGTACCATTTAACCGTTCGGCAGTGACTTAGTTCCGTGTGGAAAGCATTCGACCGCGTTCGCAACCATCCGCTCGCCGCAGGCCGCACGTTTTCAACAGGATCAACATACCATTGCTACCTACGGACGTTGAAAGGGATTGCCGATCACCCGCCTGAGCATTTAGATCGGTCTTACACAATGAGATTGTGCAAGCCGGCTGAAATGGCGTCAATTCCGCTACAGCGCCGCGCGTCTTTTGAGACGCGCAAAGGAGGTTGTAGCGTTTTGAATTGCTGTGCAGATGGCCTGAAACTTTGCCAGCCCACCGCGCTGTCACATATGAGGGGTCGACGCCATTGTCTTCGCTTATTCTTCCTAGTCGCCCGCTCTCGTTGGCGCGCAACGTCATCTCTACGCCGAATGCTTACTTTTGGGCAACGCCCATCATCCTGGCACTGGCTGTCTTTCTATTCATCTCGGAAGCACCGGGCGTGATCCGCGATTTCCAGATCAGCCAGAACCCTTTGACCCTCGAAAATGGCGACGTGCAAAACGGGCGATGCACGACACGCAAGGCAGTCTTTACCGATTGCGAGGCACGCCTTGTCTACAGCTACGGTGGACGAGACTACGACACCGAAGTCGAGGTCATGTTCGTCGATTTCCATACCGGCGACTACGAAACCGGTCTTGTGATATCAGCCGATCATCCGGAACTTGCGACGATGAGCCTGGGTCTGGACATGCTCTGGAACCGGATCATCACGCTTACTGTGTTCGCCGTCCTGCTTGGCGGCATGGGCCTCGGGATGATCTTTCTCGGTATCCGCATTTGGCGGCTTAAGGGCCAATTGCTTCGGCCTGCCATGCTGACCCCTGTCCCGGTCGAGATCACCGCATTCGACCGCAAACGCGGCGTCCTTTCCATTACCTACAACGACAAGATTGCCGACGACAAAACCGGGCGATCGGTTTACACGCGCATGAAGAATGGTGAGGAGCCTCTGATCGTCGGTGAAGCCAATGGCAAAGCGATCGGGCTGGCTGTCAGGCACGGCAATACTGCCCTGCCAGTGCTTCTGGACGATCGTCTGCAGCGCGTGAACCTTACGGATGATGAGCGCAACACCGCTCTTGCACCTTTCGCGTATCAGCAAGAAAGCGATGGAGGTGTGCCGGTTTTGATCGGAGAACCCAAGCAGGCGGGGGTATCGATCTGGAGGCGGTTGCAGCTTTTCTTCGGTATGTTGCTTCTGATCCTCGTCGGTGCGATCGGCTTCTGGCTTTGGTACGTCACCACCTCCACGACACCATTCCAATCGCCTGGCATGGACATCAACAATCTCATGCCGGCGCCGTTGAACGAGTGGGGATGCGAGCAGCTCAAGAAGAGGTTCGGCGAGGGGCGCGCGCCGTTTGGTTGCGTAGCCGACGATTACACGAGTTGGAAATAGAGGTTGAACCCGTCTGTTGCCGAGCTTCCCGGTCTGCCGCAGACCGGTATCTTCGAACTTGGCGGTTTTCGTCGGCTGCACACTTGCCGGCAAGAAAACTTGCGGATGGTAGGTAATACCCCGTTGCCGAACCGGGAGTACTTCGGCAAATGTCACCTTCCTTGGTGCGAGGTGAGTTTATGTCATCTCGGATCGAGCTTCTGGTTGCAAAACACGTCAGTGGCGCGGCCGATGTATTGGTAAACACCTATGCCCTGCCTCCGTGGAATGAGAACTGGTCCCTTGAAGCGGCAGCTGAAAATGTGACCTATGTGCTTGAAACCCGTAGATCGGTTGCACTTGTGGCGGTTGATGAAGGTAGGGTGCTCGGGAGTGCGCTGGGATAAGACAGCGCCGCCACCGGCCCGATCATTTACTTGGACGAGCTTTCAGTGCAGCCCGACGCGCAGGGTAAGGGAATAGGGACCGCTCTACTTTCAGCGATGTTTGAAACAGCCAACGCTGAAGGATGTAGCAGCGTTTGGTTGATCTCACAGCGAGGAGGGGCGCTGTCGGAGTTTTATCAGCGTTGCGGGTTTGCTATGAGAAGCGACCTCGGTATCTACTCAAGATCGAGCGGATAACGCTCGAATGGGAATTTCCGATCCGCCAGCGAAAATCCTGAGTATGCATGGTTGAAGTGCGAGTGGCCGAGCGTCTTTCAAAGAGTGCGTAACATCATCGGCGATCGCTACTACAATTGGTTTAGGTAGCCGGTTCGGCTTGATGTGGATGGCGGAGCTTGCGACGACTTCAAGCCGCCGCCGCATATCGGTCGAGAATTACGCCTTTCCATACATCCTGCTCGCGCGCAGCAGGCGTTGCGAATAGGGGTGTTCGACCGTACCTTTTCGCAAGGCGCCGACATCGACCTGTTCGACGATCTCGCCCGCTTCCATGATGGCGACGCGGCTGCACATGTGCGAGACGACGGCGAGATCATGGCTGACGAGCAGATAGGTCAGACCGCGATTGGTACGCAAATCCTGGAGGAGGTTGAGGATTTCCGCCTGAACCGACACGTCGAGCGCTGATGTCGGTTCGTCGAGAAGCAGAACGTCCGGATCCAGCATCAGGGCACGGGCGATCGCCACGCGCTGGCGCTGGCCGCCGGAGAGCTGGTGGGGAAATCTGTAGCTCAGCGCCGGATCGAGGCCAACCGATCTCAGGACCGCGTTCATGTCGACGGAATTCGTATCCAGACCCTGGTTGCGCAGCGGTTCTTTCAGCTGCGAGCGGATCGTCTTGCGGGGATGCAGGGAACCGTAGGGGTCCTGGAACACCATCTGCACCCGACGAAAGAATGGCCGGCTGCGCTGTCGGTCCAGCGTTTCGCCGTGGAGCGCGATCCGGCCGTCATAGTTGGCGTTGAGACCGGAAAGCGCCCTCAGGACAGTGGACTTCCCGCAGCCGGACTCGCCGACCAGGCCGAAAGCAGTTCCCTTTTCGATGGCGAAGCTTACGTCTCGAACGACAGGCCGCTGCCCGGGTCCGAAACGGACCGTAAGATTGTCGATTTTAATCACCGCGGCGGCTCCAATGCGAATTCTTCAAGCCAGGCCGGATCTCGTTTCAGGATCGGCAGCCGGGCAGGGGGATCTTCGATCGTCGGCAAGGATGCCAGCAACCCCTGCGTATAAGGATGTCTGGCCTTGTCGAGATCGCGCGCCTCGAGCACTTCCACGACCCGCCCCGCATACATGATGAGGACGCGATCGCAGAAATTCCTGATGAGATTGAGATCGTGGCTGATGAAGATCAGCCCGAGATTGCGGCGCAGGACGAGCTCGTCGAGCAGGGCCAGGATCTCGAGCCTCACCGTCACATCGAGTGCTGACGTCGGTTCGTCGGCGATCAGCACTTCTGGTTCGGCAATCAGCATCATGGCGATCATCGCCCGCTGGCCCATACCGCCCGAGATTTCGTGCGGATAAAGGCGGGCCACACGCTCGGGATCGCGGATCTGAACGGCTTCGAGCATATCGAGCGCCTGCTGCCAGGTCTTTGCCCTGCTCGTCCTCGGATGATGGAAGCGGTAGGTCTCGGCAATCTGTTCGCCGATCCGCATGACGGGATTGAGCGAATATTTCGGGTCCTGCAGGATCAGACCGATCCTCCGGCCCCTGATCGTCATCATCGTTTTTTCGGTCGCCTTGAGCAGATCGACGTCGCGAAAGCGCATCCGCTCGGCATTGACGATCGCGGTCGGTGGCAGCAGCTTCATGATCGCGCGGCCGACGGTCGACTTTCCCGATCCCGATTCACCGACGATCCCGAGCTTTTCCTGTCCAAGCGAAAAGCTCACGCCGCGCACGGCCCGTACCTGTCCGCCGCCGAAGGCGATTTCGAGGTTCTGAATATCGATCAAGTCCGTCATTCTGAACCTCGGGGATCGAGAACATCGCGAAGCGCATCGCCGACGAGGTTGAAGGCGAGGCTGACGAGCGCGATGGCAATGCCGGGTGCGGCGATGACCCAGGGGCTGTCGAGCATGAATTCACGTCCGCTGGCGGCCATCGAACCCCATTCCGGCCATGGCGGCTGCGCACCGAGGCCGAGGAAGCCGAGACCGGCGGCAGTGATGATGATGCCGGCCATGTTGAGGGTGACGCGGACGATCACCGAGGGAATGCACATCGGCAGGATGTGGCGGGTGATGATCGCAATTGATGTCGCGCCCTGCAGGCGTACGGCGGCGATATAATCCGCCTTGCGAAGGCTGAGCGTCTCGGCGCGCGCAAGACGCGCGATCGGCGGCCAGGCGGTCAGTGAAATCGCGATGATCGCATTGGTGATGCCCGGACCCAGCGCAGCGGCAAAACCCAGCGCCAGCACGAGGCCGGGAAAGGAAAGAAAAATGTCGGTGACGCGCATCAGGATTTCATCGACGATGCCGCCGAAATAGCCTGAGACAGTGCCGATCAGCAGGCCGAGCGGGGCGACGATGACCGTGACGAGCATGATGATGTAGAGCGTGGTGCGGGCGCCATAGATCACCCGGGAAAAGACGTCGCGGCCAAAATTGTCTGTGCCGAGCCAATGGCTCGCCGATGGCGCGGCAAGCCGCCCGGCCATGTCCTGAACGATCGGATCATAGCTCGTCAGCAAGGGCGCCGCCGTCGCCACGACGATCAGCAGCACGATGATCGCCAATCCGACGAGGCCAAGTGGATGCAGGCTGAATTTCCGCCAGCCTTGATGAATTTGCTGCGCGGACGACTGGAACCAGCCTCGAGGCTCCGGCGTGAGCAGCCAGTTGCGAAGGCCGCCAGTGTTAAGGCTGTCTGCGTGCTCAGAGGAGATCGTCATGGCGTCACCGTGTCCTCGGATCAAGAATGCGATAAAGGAAGTCCGACAGGATGTTGATCGTCAGGAAGACGGCGCCAATCGTCAGGACGGAACCCATGACCACGTTCATGTCGTTCATCTGCAGCCCCCGGGTCAGGTACTGGCCGAGCCCCGGCCACCCGAAGACGGTTTCGATCAGCACCGCCCCCTCGAGCAGCCCGCCGAAGGTCAGCGCCATGATCGTCAAAAGCTGCACCCGGATGTTCTTGAATGCATGGCGCCACACCACCTTGCGGGTGCCAAGCCCCTTTGCCCGCGCCGTGATGATGTATTCCTGGCTCAGTTGCTCCAGCATGAAGCTTCGCGACATGCGGCTGATATAGGCGACGGAATAGTACCCAAGGATTGCCGCCGGCAGGATGATGTGGCCAAGAGCGTTGTGAAACACGTCCCATTGCCGCTCTATCGCCGCGTCGATCAGAAGAAAGCCGGTCACCGGCGTGACGAGACCCTCGTAGAAGACGTCGATCCGGCCTGATGCGCCGACGAGCTTGAGCTTTGCATAGAAGATGAAGAGCGCCATCAGCCCGGTCCAGAAGATCGGGATGGAATGGCCGGCAAGGGCAACGATGCGGGCGACGTGATCGATGATCGTTCCGCGCCTGACGGCGGCCGTGATCCCCAGGGGAACGCCGACGATCGCCCCGATGATCATGGCGATGACCGCTAACTCGATGGTGGCGGGAAAAATCGTCAGGAGATCGGTGAGGATCGGCTGGCCCGTCGTCGCCGATGTGCCGAGATCGCCTGTCGCGATCTTCCCGACATAGGCGAGGAACTGCATCCAGACAGGTTGCCCGAGCCCCAGCTCATTAAAGACGCGATCGTAAACCTCCTTGCTGACCTCCGCCCCGGTGATGGCAAGCACCGGGTCGGCAGGCAGCAGGCGACCCATCGAAAAGGTCAGGAAGAGCAGGCCGAGCAGCGTCGTCACGACCGCGACGGCGCGTCCTGCCAAGCGCCGCAACAGGCTCACCACGGGGTGCGGGGCCGCATCGGCGAACCCGCCCTCCGTGGAACGATGGCTGCTCTCCGGCTTCGATGTCAGATCGGCGCTCGCCACGGCGTTCTACTCCTTGGTCACGTCATGCCAGCGCGTCGACCATGTCGTGTGCCCATGATAGCCCTTGACGTTGGTGCGCATGACATAGGGGTCGGTTCGCTGGAAGAAGATGACGAGTGGGGAAGCCATGCCGCTGTAGATGCCGTCCATCTTCTTGAAGATTTCCGAGCGCTTGCCCGTATCGCGCTCTTTCATCGACTGGTCGACGAGTGTGTTGAGGTCGTCCACCTTCATGCCTGTGCGCCAAAGATAATAGCTGCCGAGGCGCGCCTCGTCGCTATTGTCGGGATTGTAGGCATATTGTGTGGCGACGGCGAAAGGATCAGGCAGTCGGGCGCCGGAATTGCCGAGCAGAACCTCATATTTGCGCTCGCGAAATGCGGGCGTGAATTCGCCGGGCACGAGATCGAGATCGAGGCCGGCAGCACGGGCGCTCGCCTGCAGCGCTTCGGCGAAGGGCAGTGTCGCCGCACCCGAGGGATTGAGCACCTTCTTCAGGCCATTGGGGTAGCCGGCTTCCGCCAGCAGCTGCTTGGCTTTGGCAGGATCGTAATCGTAGTGGGTGGCAGCTTCCTCAGGCGCGCCGATCATGCCACGCGGGATCATCGACTGCCAGGGAAAGCCGGTATAGCGCATGATGTTGCCGGAGATCGCCTTCCAGTCAAAGGCATGCTGGAAGGCCTCGCGAACCTTCGGCTTCTGCAGATCCGGGTCTTTCTGGTTGAGTGCGATATAATAGAAACCGAGGCCCGGAACGCTTTCAATCACCATGTCCTTTTTGTTGGACAGGGCATCGAGGTCGCCGCTTGCGAGGTATTGGCCGACATCGACGTCTCCGGCTTCGAGCTGCAGTCTGAGGTTGCCGGATTCTGGAATGTGCCGGGCGACGACGCGAGCCATGGCCGGCGCTCCGCCCCAATAGTCCTTGCGTGCGTTGAAGATCGCAACGTCGTTCGGCCGCCATTGCGTCAGCGCGAACGGGCCGCTGCCGGCCGAATTGGCAGAAAGCCAAGCACCGCCGAAGTCGCCATTTGCCTCATGCGACAGTGCCGTCTTCTTGTCGATGATGCCGATCGATGAGCCGGCAAGCGAATAGAGCACCAGATCGGTGTTCACGGCCTGCGGCAGCTCGATTTCGAGCGTATGTTCGTCCTTTGCCCGAACAAGCTTTTCGACGTTGTCAGGTGTAAAGCCCCAGAGTGCCACGTCGGTGGAGCCGACCTGGCCCATCTTGATGACGCGCTGGATCGACCAGGCCGCATCGTCGGCGGTCACCTTGTTGCCGCTCTGGAAGACCGCATCTTCGCGCAATGTCAGCGTGATGATCTTGCCATCCGCCGAGACGCTCCATTGCGTCGCGAGCATCGGCTTCAGCGTCTTAAGGTCGTCAGGCGACAGCTGCACGAGGTTGTCGTAAATGTTCGAGATCAGTTCGGAAACCGTGCGGGCATTGTTCTGCGCCGGATCGAGTGTCCTTATGCCCGTGAGATTGGTGCCGATTACCAGCATATTGGGCGGCGACGCCGCGAAGCTGGGCTGCGCCGTCATCATGGCGCCGGTAATTGCGATCGTCGTCAGTACCTGTCTCAACATCTCAAGACCTCCCAATCCTGTTGTTTGCGGAAATAGAGCAATTCCAGGAAAAGCGCGAAACGGTTTTCCGCCCAGAATTGCGTAAAAACAAAGGGTTATAGCGGCTCTGCGCATTCATGCTGAGCCGCTCTCGTGTCGAACTCAGCCGGCCGCCTTTGCGGAATCCTGCTGGTGTGGATGGATCTGGTTGTTGCCGGCGGCATCCCAGCGCTGAAGCAGCCGATGAAGTTCCTCGCGATCATGCCGATCGAGCAGAGGCAATCCCGGCACGCGCACGGGGCCGACATCGAGGCCGGAATAGGTGACGGCCTCCTTGACGACAGTCACGTTCGCGCCATTGCGGAATTTGGTCCGCATCCGCTCGAATGGTTCAAGCTGGTTGACGATAGCCCTTGCGGCGCCGAAGTCACCTCTTTCGAGCGCATCGTGAACGGCAAGCGACAGATGCGGCGCGACATTGACGAGACCGGATGTGAAGCCGCGCGCGCCCGCAGCGGTAAATGTCGGCGCCCAGCTCTCCGCCAGGCCGCAGACGAACAACGCACCGGCCGGATCGGCTGCGGCGATCGCTCTGGACAGCAGCATCAGATCGGTCGTGGCGAACTTGATGCCGGCAATATTACCGTGGTTTGCGAGACGGATGATATCGTCAACACCGAAACCCTCGGCCCTGACATAGGCGATGAGCGGCAGGGTGGAAGCATCCGCAAGATTGCAGAAATAGTCGATTTGGGACGAAGGTGCTGCGAAAGGATCGACGGGCTGATGCGACATCACGGCGGATGCGCCGATCGCGGCCGCATCTTTCGCCATGCCGATCGCCTCGCGCAGCGATCGGCCGATTGCCGCCGTGACCGGCGCCGTGCCGTTGACGCCTGAAACCGCCGCCTCATGGACGATCCTGATTTCCTGCGGCGTCAGAGCATAGAATTCCCCGGTATTGCCGGCAGCGACGATGTTGTGAATGCCGGCTGCCGCGACCCGCTCATAGACTTTCGCCGTGATCCGGGGTTCGACTTCACCTTGGCCGTCATAGGCGGTGACGGGAACACCCGATACACCTGTAAGCGCCTTGCGCATGGTTGCGATGCTCATCTTTCTTCCCCGTTATCTTTCCATCTATTCGCTGTCATTTCGAAGGGAGGCTCGTTGTCATCCCGGAGGGTGACCCGTCCCGAAGCGGAAGGGCGGCAGGCCCTCTGCATCCACGTCGAAGGCGATGACCGTCCCCGCCTCGAAACGTCCGGTGCGGTCCGTCGACAGGCTCGTGACAAAGAGGGTGCGGAGATCCGGCCCTCCGAAACACGGCATTGTCGGTGCCGCGACGGGCAGAATGTAGATCTCGACGATTTCGCCTTCGGGCGATATTCGGTTGAGGCGGCCGGCGGAAACGCCGGCGCTCCAGTAGAACCCGTCACGATCGGTTGCCGCTCCGTCCGGCCGACCCTCGTCTTCCGTGAAGCTGCGAAGCCGGCGCCCATCGCCGAGGTCGCCCGTATCAGGATCAAAGTCGAATGCCTGCAAGAAGCATTGCCGGCTGTCGGAGTGATACATCCGCCGGCCGTCCGGCGACCAGGCAAGGCCGTTGGAGCTCGTCAGTCCGGTTGCAACGGTCCGCGTGCGGCCATCGGCGCCCACGCGGTAAAGTGCGGCCTCATCGGTCTGCGGCTTGGCTTCGCTGAACGATCCGATCCAGAAGTGCCCGTCTGGGCCGACCTTTCCGTCATTGAGGCGGCAGTTGATGTGGCGCCCGACTGGATCCGACACAAGCTCAAAATCTCCAGCAACGGGATCGAAGAGATGGACGCCCGTCTGAAGCGCCACGACGATCCTGTGATCGCGGCAAAGTCCGAGGGCGCCGATTGCGGCCGGCATGTCGAAGCGGTCGATCTTTCCCGAAGCCGAGCGCCGGACGAGTGCTGGCGCCTGAATGTCGACGAACCACAAAGTGCCGGTCTCCTCGTCCCATACCGGCGATTCACCAACCGTCAGCGGCTGTTGGATCACGGAACGGACGTCCGGACGGATGATGCGCGGGGCCGTCATTCAACCGTCTCCAGGTTCTTGGCCAGACCCTCGGCGTCGCGCATGCGGATGGTGCCGTCGTGATTGATCTCACAGAACCCGCCACCCTGGAACGCCAGCGCGACCGGCCCTTCGGATCCCTCTTCGATCAGGGCGTGGTCACGCGGCCGGTCCTGTGGCTGGTAGCCCAATCGTGTCGCCAGATCGTTCTCCCACCACATCTCCTCGGTGTCAGAAACGCCGTAGACCACTGTTGCTGCGATCAACGGGTGCGACAGGCCGATCCTGACCAATTGCGCCAGGTCTCGCGCGCTGATCCAGATCGCAATCGATCGTTCGCTGTTGGGATAGGTGCCCGCATTGCCGATGCGGATGGACAAAGAGCGAATGCCCGACGTGTCGTAGTAAAGCCCCGCCACAAGTTCGCCCCAGCATTTGGAAAGCCCATAAGGACTGTCGGGACG
>NZ_JBFTQY010000028.1:0-101642 GCF_056399245.1 Rhizobium sp. 01N447_2 | reverse complement strand
ATGCGGATCTGATCGTGCCCGAGCCCGAGCGGACGTTGCGCGACGGAGCGATCGCGCCCTGGGCCAAGTCGACCTCGCCCTATTACAACCAGACGCTGGAAGCGCTCGGCAAACATTACGGCTTCAAGCTGGGCACGCGTTGGAACGATCTGTCCGACGAGGCCAAGGATGTCATCCTCAACGGCACTGACGACAAGATCGAATTCCATTACGCCGATGGCGCCCGCTCCTATACGACGCAGAAGAATTTCGAAGGCATCATCACCAACCTCGAGCGCCGCTGGAAGGAGACCGATTCCGCCTGGGCGCGCGAGGATATCGAGCGCTTCATGTCGGCCGCCCCCTGCCCTTCCTGCAATGGCTTCCGCCTGAAGCCGGAGGCCTTGGCGGTGAAGATCGACACGCTGCATATCGGCGAAGTGACTGGTATGTCGATCCGCGTCGCCCGTGA
The DNA here is from genome assembly GCF_056399245.1 of Rhizobium sp. 01N447_2. Taxonomy (NCBI): domain Bacteria; kingdom Pseudomonadati; phylum Pseudomonadota; class Alphaproteobacteria; order Hyphomicrobiales; family Rhizobiaceae; genus Rhizobium; species Rhizobium sp. 01N447_2. Next base: position 101,191 of record NZ_JBFTQY010000028.1, on the reverse strand, counting down.
CTGGTTCGAGACGCTGCCGGCAAGCTTCAACGCCAAGCAGAACGAGATCGCCGTGCGCATCCTCAAGGAAATCCGCGACCGGCTGCGCTTCCTCAACGACGTCGGCCTGGAATATCTCAGCCTGTCGCGCAATTCCGGCACGCTGTCGGGCGGCGAAAGCCAGCGCATCCGGCTTGCCTCGCAGATCGGCTCGGGGCTGACGGGCGTGCTTTACGTGCTCGACGAGCCGTCGATCGGCCTGCATCAGCGCGACAATGCCCGGCTGCTCGACACGCTGAAGCACCTGCGCGACATCGGCAACACCGTCATCGTCGTCGAACATGACGAAGATGCGATCCTGTCGGCCGACGACGTGGTCGATATCGGCCCGGCAGCCGGCATTCACGGCGGCCAGGTGATCGCCCATGGTACGCCGCAAGACATCATGGACAATCCGAACTCGCTGACCGGCAAATATCTCTCGGGCGAACTCGGCGTTCCGGTTCCCAACGAGCGCCGCAAGCAGAAGAAAGGCCGCGAGATCAAGGTGGTCGGCGCACGCGGCAACAATCTGAAGAACGTCACGGCGGCGATCCCGCTTGGGGTCTTCACGGCGGTGACCGGCGTTTCGGGCGGCGGCAAATCCACCTTCCTGATCGAGACGCTCTATAAATCGGCGGCAAGGCGCGTCATGGGCGCGCGTGAAAACCCGGCCGATCACGACCGCATCGACGGCTTCGAGCATATCGACAAGGTGATCGACATCGACCAATCACCGATCGGCCGCACGCCGCGCTCGAACCCGGCGACCTATACCGGCGCCTTCACGCCGATCCGAGATTGGTTCGCCGGCCTGCCGGAGGCGAAGGCCCGCGGCTACCAGCCGGGCCGCTTCTCCTTCAACGTCAAGGGCGGACGCTGCGAGGCCTGCCAGGGAGACGGCGTCATCAAGATCGAGATGCACTTCCTGCCCGACGTCTACGTCACCTGCGACGTCTGCCACGGCAAGCGCTATAACAGAGAGACGCTCGACGTCACCTTCAAACAGAGGTCTATCGCCGACGTGCTCGACATGACGGTGGAGGAAGGCGTCGATTTCTTCGCGGCGGTGCCTGCCGTGCGCGACAAGCTGCAATCGCTGAAGGATGTCGGCCTCGGTTATATCAAAGTCGGCCAGCAGGCGAATACGCTCTCGGGCGGCGAGGCGCAGCGCGTCAAGCTTGCCAAGGAACTGTCGAAACGCTCGACGGGACGCACGCTCTACATTCTCGACGAACCGACAACCGGCCTGCATTTCCACGACGTCGCCAAGCTGCTCGAAATGCTGCACGAACTGGTCAACCAGGGCAATTCGGTGGTGGTGATCGAACACAATCTCGAAGTCATCAAGACGGCCGACTGGGTGCTCGATTTCGGGCCCGAAGGCGGCGACGGCGGGGGCGAGATCGTCGCAACCGGCACGCCGGAAGCAATCGTCAAGGAAAAGCGGTCCTATACCGGACACTTCCTGAAGGAATTGCTGGAACGGCGCCCGGTGAAGAAAGCGGTTGCGGCGGAATGACGATGGGGCCAGCGTCGCCCGATGATCTGGAAACGATCGCGACGCTGACAACAGCCGCCTATCGGCCCTATACCGAGCTGTTCGGTGCTCCGCCGATCCCGGTGACGGAGGATTACGCGCCGCGGATCGAATGCGGCGAGGTCTGGCTGCGCGAGATCGGCTGGCAAACGGCCGGCCTCGTGGTCGTCGAGCAGCATTCCGATCACCTCATGCTGTTCAGCATCGCGGTCTCGCCGGCCTTTCAGGGTGCCGGACATGGGCTGGCAATGCTGCATTGGCTGGAGGGCAAGGCGCGGGAATTGGCCGTGCCGGAGATCCGGCTCTACACGAATGCGCGGATGGAGCGGAACATCGCGCTCTATAGCGCCTTCGGGTTTCAGGAAACGGGTCGCCGGCCGAACCCTTATCGGCCAGGATGGACACTCGTCGACATGACGAAAGAGATCAATGCGGCCTGAGCGGCTGCGAATGGGGAGGACGACATGACGAAATCCGGCACTATCCGCACCGGCATCGGCGGCTGGACCTTCGAGCCCTGGCGCGGGCATTTCTTTCCCGAGAGCCTGAAACAGAAGGACGAGCTGAATTATGCCAGCCGCCAGCTGAAGGTCATCGAGGTCAACGGCACCTATTACAGCACGCAGAAGCCCGCGGTCTTTGCCAAATGGGCGGCTGACGTGCCCGACGGTTTCATCTTTTCGCTGAAGGCGACGCGTTTCGTCACCAATCGTCGGGTGCTTGCCGAAGCCGGTGAATCGATGGAGCGGTTCCTGTCATCGGGCATCAACGAACTTGGCGATCATCTCGGGCCACTGCTCTGGCAGTTCGCGCCGACGAAGAGATTCGATCCGCAAGATTTCGAGGCCTTCCTGAAGCTGCTGCCGGCAAAACAGGACGGGCTGACGCTCCGCCACGTGGTTGAGGTGCGGCACAATTCCTTCAAGGTGCCGGAGTTCGTGGCGCTGCTTTCGAAATATGGCGTGGCGCCTGTTTGCGCCGAACATTTCGAATATCCGATGATCGCCGACGTCACGGCCGATTTCGTCTATGCGCGGCTGCAGAAGGGCTCGGACGATATTCCGACCTGCTATCCGGAAAAGGACCTGAAGGCTTGGGCTGACCGGCTGGAGACCTGGGCGGAGGGCAAGGTTCCTGATGACCTGCCGCTGATCGATGGAGATCGCAAAATGAAGGTCGAGCCGCGCGACGTCTTCGCCTTCATGATCCATGAGGGCAAGGTCAATGCGCCGCATGGGGCAATCGCCCTGCAGCAGGCGCTGGCGAAATAGGCGAGGCTGGATAGTCACAACAGGATCGTGACATTGTGGGTATCACATCGTCAGTCACGCGTTCCATGAGGCTGGATATGACGCTTTGCTCGTCGACGGACGACGGCTTTATTTTTTCCCGTCCGCCAGCGCCTCTTTCCGCCGGCGCGGCAGGAGCGATTTGAGGTACCGCCATATCGGCGAGACGGCGTAGCCTGCGACCGGAATTGCGATCAAGCCGGCGACGATACCGACGATGCCCGCGCCTGCGGCCTCGACGATCCAGCGCAGCACCGATGCCAGAACGGGAACTGCATGCGCCGTCGCCTCACCGGCATCATGGATCAAATGCGCAAGGCTGCTGATGCCATAGGCTTCGAGGCCATGAACGATGATGCCGCCGCCGACCCAGATCATGGCGGCCGTTCCGACGATGCCGAGCACTTTCAGAAAATAAGGCATGCCTGTGACAAGCCCCTTCCCGATCGAACGCAAGGCGGCGCCCATCGGAGATGCCGTCCGCAGACGCGCCAGCATCAGACCCAGATCATCGGCCTTCACGATAAGCGCCACGCCGCCATAGACCATGATCGTGATTCCCAGCCCAACGACGGCAAGGATGAGGGCCTGCGTGAACATGCTGCCTGACGGCACCGCGGCGAGCGTAATCGCCATGATTTCGGCCGACAGGATGAAATCCGTCTTGATTGCGCCGGCAACTTTCTCGTCTTCTAGCGATTTGGCATCGAGGCTTGTCGTCTCGAGCGCCGATTCATGGGCATGGGCTGCATGCGGCATCACCAGTTCGTAGACTTTTTCCACACCCTCGTAGCAGAGATAAAGCCCGCCGATCATCAGCAGCGGCGTGATCGCCTGCGGTGCGACAAGGCTCAGGATCAGTGCTGCCGGAAGCAGGATCAGAAGCTTGTTCTTCAGCGAGCCGAGCGTGATCTTGCCGATGATCGGCAATTCGCGTGCTGCCGAAAATCCGGTGACGTAGCGGGGTGTGACTGCCGCATCATCAATGACGACGCCAGCCGCTTTCGCGCCTGCCTTGGCAGCCTGGCCGGCAATATCGTCGAGCGACGCCGCAGCCACCTTGGCCAATGCCGCGATATCATCAAGAAGGGCGATCAGGCCAATACTCATTCGAGCCTCCGTCGAGAAGACAGACTTACGCAGTAAAAAACGGAAAGCCCGCCAACGAGACGTGGAATCCTCCGCCGGGAAGATGCCACGCAAGGAGCGCGACGACAATGGCCGTTATTCAGCCGGCATCGGGCTCAACCCGCCTCGTCCAACGGACGGATCTGCCGTTCCCGTTTCTGCGAGACCCCGCATTTACAATTGTAAAACAATCCCAGACTGCGCCACAGTCAGACATGTCGGATGACGGTCCAGATTCTGCGTTCAAGGTGCAGAAGGCCAACAGCGGGCAGGCGCTCTAAAGCGGCAATACCTCGGCTGCAAGCTCCTCTGCCGTCAGCCCCTTGCCGGCGCGTTGGCCAGCCTTGCCGTGCAGCCAGACGCCGGCAGCCGCGGCCTCGAAGGCCGGCAGGCCCTGGGCGAGCAAGCCGCCGATGATGCCGGCAAGCACGTCGCCGGAACCGGCGGTGGCAAGCCAGACGGGAGCGTTGGTATTGATGAGCGCACGGCCGTCTGGCGCGGCGATGACGGTATCGGCGCCTTTGTAGATAATCGCGGCATTGGCGCGGCGGGCGGCGGCCAAGGCCTTATCCACCTTGCCGAGCGCTTCGTCGCCGCCGATATCGGGAAAGAGCCGCGCGAATTCGCCTTCGTGCGGCGTCAGCACCAGACGCGGCTCACCCCGGAAAAGATTAAACAGCTGTTGCGGATCGTCCTTGAACGAGGAGATGCCATCGGCATCGAGCACCAGATGGCGATCAGCAAGGGCCGAGACGAAGCCACGCGCCCTGGCGCCAATGCCGAAACCCGGGCCGAGGACGAAGGTCTGCAGCCGCTTGTCGGAGAGCCAGTCGCCGAGGTCGGCCTCGTCGTCGATGGCATGCAGCATGACGGCGGTGAGATGCGCGGCATTGGCCGCCATCGCCGCGCGGGGGGCGGCGATCGTCACCAGGCCGGCGCCGGCCTTCAGGCCCGAGATCGCCGACATGCGCGCCGCACCCGTCTTGTCGGCCTCGCCTGAGAAGACGACCAGATGACCACGCTTGTATTTGTGGGTTTCCAGTTGCTCGGCCGGCAGCGCACTCTTCCAGGCATCCGGCGTGTTCTCGGCGATGAGACCGCCCGCCTCAGCCCTGATGATGCGGGCGGGAATGCCGATATCGAAGACCTCCAATTCACCGCAAAGCTCCCTGCCCGGCATCAGCAGATGGCCGGGCTTACGGGTCATGAAGGTGATGGTGTTGTGGGCTCGGAAGGCGGCACCCAGCACCTTGCCGTTGCGGCCATCAAGGCCGGAGGGCAGATCGATGGCGAGCACGGGAATATCGGCCTGCGTGACGCGGCCGATCAGCGCGCGCACATCGTCCGACACCGCGCGGCCAAGCCCCGCCCCGAACAGGCCATCGATGACGACGTCGCCGGTTTCGGGCCGATAGAGGTCGAGTTCCTGTCCCTTCAATTCGCAGCCGATGCGGGCGCGGGCGGCATCGCCCTTCAGCCTGGAGGGATCGCCGAGGTGGAAGAGCGCCACCCTCGCCCCGCTCTGCTGCAGATGACGTGCTGCGACATAGGCGTCGCCGCCGTTGTTGCCGGGTCCGCAAAGTGCGACGAAGCGCAACGCTCCGGGATGAAGGCGCAGAGCCGCGGCCGCAACTGCGGCGCCTGCCCTTTCCATCAGGGCGAAGGAATCGATGCCGGATGCGGCAGCGGCCGTATCGACGGCGGCCATTTCGGCCGGCGTGAGAAGAAGGTCGGACAGATGTTTGATCATCACCCTATTCAATCAAAAAACGCCTAAAAAACAACCGCCTGAAATACCAAAGAGAAGAACGCAATTTAAGCATTTGCCTATCTTTTCATCGCCTCGAGATGTGTATTCGCAGTTGCGAAAATACCTGACTTTTTCCGTTTCGGATGTGATTTTGATCGGAGACAATGTTTTTCCACCTGTTCCGCCACCAAAACCACATAGAATTCCCCGCAAACGCGCCGGTTTTGACAGAATCGGCGTCTTTTTTCGATAAGATGGATTTCAAACTGGCACGATATCTGCATCATATCCGGCGAGCGGGAAAATTCCTGCCATAACAGGAGAAGCGGAGAGACATTTTCTCATGAAAAAGATCGAAGCGATCATTAAGCCTTTCAAGCTGGACGAAGTGAAGGAAGCCCTTCAGGAAGTCGGTCTGCAGGGTATCACGGTCACGGAAGCCAAGGGTTTCGGCCGTCAGAAGGGCCACACGGAACTCTACCGCGGAGCCGAATACGTCGTCGATTTCCTGCCGAAGGTAAAAGTCGAGGTTGTACTGGCCGACGAGAATGCGGAAGCCGTCATCGAAGCGATCCGCAAGGCGGCGCAGACCGGCCGCATCGGCGACGGAAAGATCTTCGTCTCCAACGTCGAAGAGGTTATCCGCATCCGCACCGGCGAGACCGGCATTGATGCCATCTGACCACTTTGCCAATCGCGCAAAGTCCGTTACCGTCATCGCCGACCCACACCGTCATCGCAAATCGGAGGAAACTACTTAATGGCGACCGCAAGCGAAATTCTGAAGCAGATCAAGGAGAACGACGTAAAGTTCGTCGATCTGCGTTTCACCGACCCGAAGGGCAAGCTGCAGCATGTGACGATGGACGTTGTCTGCGTCGATGAGGACATGTTCGCTGACGGCGTGATGTTCGACGGCTCCTCGATCGGCGGCTGGAAGGCCATCAACGAGTCCGACATGGTGCTGATGCCCGACACCGAAACGGTGCATATGGACCCGTTCTTCGCCCAGTCGACCATGGTCATCGTCTGCGACATCCTCGATCCGGTCTCCGGCGAGGCCTATAACCGCGATCCGCGCGGCACCGCCAAGAAGGCCGAAGCCTACCTCAAGGCATCCGGCATCGGCGATACGGTTTTCGTCGGCCCGGAAGCCGAATTCTTCGTCTTCGACGACGTCAAGTACAAGGCCGATCCTTACAATACCGGCTTCAAGCTCGATTCGACCGAACTGCCGTCGAACGACGACACCGATTACGAGACCGGCAACCTCGGCCATCGCCCGCGCGTCAAGGGCGGCTACTTCCCGGTTCCCCCCGTCGACAGCGCCCAGGACATGCGTTCGGAAATGCTGACGGTGCTCTCCGAGATGGGCGTCGTCGTCGAAAAGCATCACCATGAAGTCGCGGCCGCCCAGCACGAACTCGGTATCAAGTTCGATACGCTGGTGCGCAACGCCGACAAGATGCAGATCTACAAATACGTCGTGCACCAGGTGGCCAATGCCTATGGCAAGACGGCGACCTTCATGCCGAAGCCGATCTTCGGCGACAACGGCTCGGGCATGCACGTGCACCAGTCGATCTGGAAGGGCGGCAAGCCGACCTTTGCCGGCGACGAATATGCCGGTCTTTCCGAGAGCTGCCTGTTTTATATCGGCGGCATCATCAAGCATGCCAAGGCGATCAACGCTTTCACCAATCCGTCGACGAACTCCTACAAGCGTCTCGTCCCGGGTTATGAAGCGCCTGTGCTGCTTGCCTATTCGGCCCGCAACCGCTCGGCCTCCTGCCGCATTCCGTTCGGCTCCAACCCGAAGGCCAAGCGAGTCGAAGTCCGCTTCCCGGATCCGACCGCCAACCCCTATCTTGCCTTCGCCGCCATGCTGATGGCCGGCCTCGACGGCATCAAGAACAAGATCCATCCCGGCAAGGCCATGGACAAGGATCTCTACGATCTGCCGCCGAAGGAATTGAAGAAGATCCCGACCGTCTGCGGCAGCCTGCGCGAAGCACTCGAAAGCCTCGACAAGGACCGCAAGTTCCTGACGGCCGGCGGCGTCTTCGACGACGATCAGATCGATGCCTTCATCGAGCTGAAGATGGCTGAGGTGATGCGTTTCGAAATGACGCCGCATCCGGTCGAATACGACATGTACTATTCGGCCTAATCGGGCCCTGAACACAGAAGGTCCCGGCCCGCCGGGGCTTTCGCCTCCCAGGTCATGGACGCCACTACAGCGTCGCGCGTCTTTCAGACGCGCAAAGGACGCTGTAGAACTTGGAGTGCTGCATAATTTTGTCCTTAAATCGATTTCGATTTAAGGAATTATGCAGAAGGAGGATATGACGTTCATGTGACGAACTCGTGCAAAAATCTTGATTTGCGCGACACCAATCACCAAATTCGGTGATGAAAGGAAGTCGTACCATGAAAGAAAGAGTAGCAAAGTTCAGTATCGGCGAAGTGGTTCGGCACAAGGTATTTCCGTTTCGCGGTGTCATCTTCGACGTTGATCCGGAGTTCGCGAATACGGAGGAATGGTGGAATTCCATTCCCGCCGAGGTGCGCCCGAGCAGGGACCAGCCCTTCTATCACCTGCTCGCTGAAAACGACGAAAGCGAATATGTCGCTTATGTCTCCGAGCAGAACCTGATGAACGACGAAAGCGGCACGCCGCTTCGCAACCCACAGATCTACCAGATTTTCGATCAGGCCCCGTCAGGGCAGTTCAAACCCAAGATGAGCTTCGCCCACTAACTCACTCGTGCCGATCGTTGAATCAAGGCCTCGCTTCTCCCGGCGAGGCCTTTTCTTTGCGCAACAAAAAACCCGGCATGAAGCCGGGTTTCTGTTTCAAAGAAGGTGACAGGATTACTGCGCCTTGGCTGCCTTCTGGGCGTCTTCCAGCTTCTTGCGGGCTTCTTCGGCCTTTTTCTGCATGCCTTCCTGCAGGCTGCGCTGGCTTTCAACGAGCTTGGATTCGGAAACCGGTTCGCCGTCATAAGCACCGGTGAAGCCTTCAAGCGAAATCTTGATCGGGTTCGGAGCGCGGCGGAAATTGATCGAGGTAAAGATCACGTCGCTGCCCTTCTTGAGGCTGGCGATCATCGCGTCGGTCAGCGGGATTTCAGCCGTGCACTTGTCCGGCAGGCAGACGGCGTAGTCGAGCTTCTGGCCCTTACCGCCGTCGATCTGCATGAGGACGCCTGGAGGGACGAGGCGTGCCGTGGGAACCGAGACCTGCAGGAGCTTGCGGTTGATCTTGCCGGAAACCGAGATCAGGCCGACGGCCGTGACGAGCTGGCCGCCATTGGCGAGGATCAGGTTCTGGACAACACAGATGTCGTTGTCTTCCTGCTTGCTGCAGGTCTTGTACCAGCCGAGCTTCGGCGCTCCTGCGGCCTGTGCCGGGGCATCGGCCGGAGCCTGTGCCGCCGCATCCTGCGCGAAGGAGGAGACCGGAGCCGAAGCGCCGAACACCACTGCCAGAACGGACAGCGCTGCCCGCATTTTCTTTTCAGACTTGAACATCATAACGAATTCCGTCTCCTGATATCCGTTCGGGGCAGCGGTTTGCCGCCCCAACCATCGGGTCGTTCGGCACTCCACCTCTTAAAAAAATAAGGCAAATGCATGACCCCGAAACTTCGGGTTCACCTGTTACATCGCAGCGTCCAAGATATCCAGCATTTCTTTGGCAATTTGAGGTGCATTTCGTCGCGATGCCAAAGAAATCGCCGTTCTGTGTTGGAATCGATCGACCCCATGATAATCTTTGCCGTGAATCATGCCCGTTTTCACGGATCAAGGATTGCCGAATGCTCAGGATCGTCGTCCCCCTCGTCCTCTCGCTGCTGTGCGGCACCGTCGCCGCCGAGCCGCTGCATGGCATCGCGATGCACGGGGAGCCTGCCCTGCCGGCTGATTACAAACACTTCCCTTACGTCAATCCCGACGTGAAAAAGGGCGGCAAGATCACCTATGGCGTCGTCGGCACTTTCGACAGCCTCAATCCGTTCATCCTGAAGAGCATGCGCACGACGGCGCGCGGCATGTGGGATCCGGATTATGGCAATCTCGTCTACGAATCGCTGATGCAGCGCTCCAGGGACGAGCCCTTCACGCTCTACGGCCTGCTTGCCGAGACGGTCGAATGGGATGACGACCGGAGCTTCATTCAGTTCAACCTCAATCCGAAGGCGAAATGGGCCGATGGCCAGCCGGTGACGCCTGAGGATGTGATGTTCACCTTCGAGCTGATGCGCGACAAGGGCCGCGTGCCCTTCGCCAACCGCCTCAACGTCGTCGCCAAGATGGAGAAGGTCGGCGAGCACAGCGTGCGCTTCACCTTCAACGAAAAGGCCGACCGCGAAACGCCGTTGATCTTCGGCCTTTTCCCGGTGCTGCCGAAACATGCGATCGATCCGGCAACCTTCGACCGTTCCTCGCTGACGCCGCCGGTCGGGTCCGGTCCCTACAAGGTGAAGACGGTGAAGCCCGGCGAGAGCATCACCTATGAGCGCGATCCGAACTATTGGGGCAAGGACATTCCCGCCAAGGTCGGCACCGACAATTACGACCAGATCACCGTCCAGTATTTCCTGCAGGATGCGACGCTGTTCGAGGCCTTCAAGAAGGGCGATGTCGACATCTATCCGGACGGCAATCCCGGTCATTGGGCCAATGCCTATAATTTCCCCGCCGTTACCTCGGGGGCCGTGGTCAAGGACGTGTTCACGCCGAAACTGCCGAGCGGCATGCTCGGCTTCGTGTTCAACACGCGCCGGCCGATCTTTGCCAATCTCAAGGTGCGCGAAGGCCTGTCGATGGTGTTCGATTTCGAGTGGGCGAACAAGAACCTCTATTCCGGCGCCTACAAGCGCACGCAGAGCTTCTGGCAGAATTCCGAGCTTTCGAGTTTCGGCGTCCCCGCCAATGCGGCCGAGCTTGCCCTGCTCGGGCCGATCAAGGACAAAATTGCGCCGGAGATTCTCGACGGCACCTACAAGCTGCTGGTCACCGACGGCTCCGGCCGCGACCGCAATGTGCTGAAACAGGGCGTCGCGCTGCTGAAACAGGGTGGTTATACGATCCAGGGCGGCAAGATGCTCGATGCCTCCGGCCGCCAACTCGCCTTCGAGATCATGACGCAGAATGCCGACCAGGAGAAGCTCGCTGTCGCCTATCAGCGTTCGCTGCAGACCATCGGCATTGCCGCTTCGATCCGCACGGTCGATGATTCGCAGTATCAGAGCCGGACGAACAGCTTCGACTACGACATGATCATGAAGTCCTACACGTCCTCGCTTTCCCCTGGAAACGAACAGCTCGGCCGCTGGTCTTCGGCAGCGAAGACCCGCGAGGGCAGCGACAGCTTCGCAGGCGCTGACGACGCCGATCTCGATGCGTTGATCGATCACCTGCTCCGGGCGCGCTCGGCCGAGGATTTCACAGCAGCGGTGCGCTCTTACGACCGGCTGCTGCTGTCCAGCCATTACGTGCTGCCGCTCTATCATATGGGTCAGCAATGGGTGGCGCGCAGCAAGCGTATCGGCCATCCAGACACTGTGCCGCTCTACGGCTACCAGCTGCCGCTATGGTGGGATACGAGCGCCCAATAAGAAGCAGCCGAACCACCCCGGCTTACATGTCTCCTTGGGAGACGCACAGAATAAGGAAAATCATCATGGAGCGTATCACCATCGACGTCGTCTCGGATGTCGTCTGCCCCTGGTGCTATCTCGGCAAGGCACGGCTGGAGCTCGCCATCGCCGAGGTGCAGGACGTAATCGGCGTCGACATCAACTGGCGGCCGTACCGGCTCAATCCCGACTATCCCAAGGAAGGCGTCGACCAGAAGAAGGCGCTGGCTGAGAAGCTCGGCGGCGAGGAGCGCGTGGCGCAGGCGCACAAGATGCTCACCGATTACGGCCGCGAAGTCGGCATCGCCTTCAATTTCGAAGCGATCAAGATCGGCCCGAACACGCTCGACGCGCATCGACTGATCCACTGGGCGATGATCGAAGGCCGCGAGAAGCAGGACAAGGTCGTTGCCGCGCTGTTCAAGGCGAATTTCGAGGAAGGCCGCAATGTCGGCGACCACGCGGTACTGCTCGATATCGCCGACAAGGCCGGCCTTGATCGCTCGGTCATCGCCTCGCTGCTTGCCTCCGATGCCGATCGGGATCTGATCGTCGCCGAGATCACCGCGGCGCAGGAGATGGGCGTCAACGGCGTGCCGTTCTTCATCTTCGACCAGCAATATGCCGTCAGCGGCGCACAAACGCCGGAAGTGCTGGCCAATGCATTGCGCGATATCGCCAAGGCGAAAGCCGAGGCGCGATCAGGCATGAACTGACGCCGACGGCTCCAGCTTCAGCCCAGAATCGGAACGCAGCGCACCTCGGTCTTCACCGAATTGGCGATGAAACATTCGTCGTGGGCGCGATGGTGAAGGCTTTCCAACTCGCTGAGCGAGGGCTGCTTTTCGCCGCTGAAGACGACATGCGGACGGAGGGTCACGACGGTCATGGCGAGACGGCCTTCGGCATTCTTCTCCATAATGCCCTCGGCGGCATCGGTGTAGCTGTCGACGCAAAAGCGCTGTTTTGCGGCGATCGACAGGAACCAGAGCATGTGGCAGCTGGAGAGCGAAGCGACGAAAGCCTCTTCCGGATCGACGGCATCCTCGGCGGAATGAGGCAGCGGCACGACATGCGCGGAAGAGGACGCCCTCACCTCGATGCCGCCGTCGAAGCTCCAGCGGTGGGCGCGGCTGTAGCGGTTGTCGGTGAAGGTTTCGCCGTTCCGCTGCCAGGCGATCGTTGCGCCGTATGTTCCCATCTCCATCTCCTTTTTCCACGCAATTCCGGACGCAAAACCGTGGCACAGTTTTGCTGGAATTGCTCTATTTCGCGAATTCGGCCAGCTGCGTCATGATGACGGCAGCGACCTGCAGGCGTTTTTCCGGCGTCGGCAAGTCGCGGGTCAGGAACAGGCTGTGATCGGGGCGGATCTTTGCCATCGTGCCCTGCTTGCCGATATAACCGACGAGGTTTGCCGGGTTGGGGAATTCCTTGTTGCGGAACTGCACGACGACACCCTTCGGGCCGGCATCGAGCTTTTCGACATTGGCGGTGCGGCAGAGCGACTTGATGTAGACGATCTTCAGCAGGTGCTGGACTTCGATCGGCATCGGGCCGAAGCGGTCGATCATCTCGGCGCCGAAGCCGTCGATCTCTTTGAGTTCAGTGATTTCCCCGAGACGGCGGTAGAGCGCCATGCGCAGATGCAGGTCGGGCACATAACCTTCCGGGATCATCACCGTCGTGCCGACGGAGATCTGCGGCGACCAGCCGGTGTCGTGGATCTCGTCGACACCCTTGACCTCGGCGACCGCCTCTTCCAGCATCTGCTGATAAAGTTCGAAGCCGACTTCCTTGATATGGCCTGACTGCTCCTCGCCGAGCAGGTTGCCGGCGCCGCGAATATCGAGATCGTGGCTTGCCAGCTGGAAACCGGCGCCGAGCGTATCCAGCGACTGCAGCACCTTGAGGCGGCGTTCGGCGGTGGCCGTCAGCACCTTGTTGACCGGCAGGGTGAAGAGGGCGAAAGCGCGCACCTTCGAGCGCCCGACGCGGCCACGCAGCTGATAGAGCTGGGCAAGGCCGAACATGTCGGCACGGTGGACGATCAGCGTATTGGCTGTGGGCACGTCGAGGCCGGATTCGACGATGGTTGTCGACAACAGCACATCGTAGCGGCCTTCATAAAAGGCGTTCATGATGTCTTCGAGTTCGCCGGCCGGCATCTGGCCATGGGCGATGGCGACCTTCAGCTCCGGCACATCGGACTGCAGGAAGGCATGCACGTCCTCGAGATCGGCAAGCCTGGGGCAGACATAGAAGCTCTGGCCGCCGCGATAATGCTCGCGCATCAGCGTCTCGCGGATGACCAGGCTGTCGAAGGGCGAGATAAAGGTGCGCACCGCCATGCGGTCGACCGGCGGCGTGGTGATCAGCGACAATTCGCGCACGCCGGTCATGGCAAGCTGCAGGGTGCGTGGGATCGGCGTTGCCGACAGCGTCAGCACGTGCACGTCGCTTTTCAGTTCCTTCAGCCGCTCCTTGTGCTTGACGCCGAAATGCTGCTCCTCATCGATGACGAGCAGACCGAGATTGGCGAATTTGATGCCGGCGCCGAGCAGCGCATGGGTGCCGACGACGATATCGGTCTTGCCTTCCGCCACTTCCTTCTTGGTCAGCGCCAGCTCCTTGGCGCCGACTAGGCGCGAGGCCTGCTGGATACGCACCGGCAGACCGCGGAAACGGTCGGAGAAGGTCTTGAAATGCTGGCGGGAAAGCAGCGTCGTCGGCACGACGACGGCGACCTGGGCGCCGTTCATCGCCGCGACGAAGGCGGCGCGCAGTGCTACTTCCGTCTTGCCGAAGCCGACGTCGCCGCAGACCAGACGGTCCATCGGTCGGCCGGCGCCGAGATCGGAGCGCACCGCCTCGATGGCGTTATCCTGGTCCTCGGTCTCGTCATAGGGGAAGCGGGCGGCGAATTCGTCGTAAAGGCCCTCCGGCGTCGTCAGCATCGGCGCATGGCGCGTCAGGCGCTCGGCGGCGATGCGGATCAGCGCATCGGCCATGTCGAGCAGGCGCTTCTTGAGCTTGGCCTTGCGCATCTGCCAGGCGCCGCCGCCGAGCTTGTCGAGCTGGGCCTCAGTGCCCTCGCCACCGTAGCGCGAGAGAAGATCGATGTTTTCGACCGGCAGGAACAGCTTGGCCTCGTCGGCATATTGCAGTTCGAGGCAGGCATGTGGCGCGCCCGCCGCCTCGATGGTCCTGAGCCCTATAAAGCGGCCGATACCGTGTTCGGCGTGGACGACGATCGAGCCCTCATCGAGGCCCGCGACTTCCGAGATGAAATCGGCTGCGCGCTTGCGGCGCTTGGAGCGGCGCACCATGCGGTCGCCTAATATATCCTGCTCGCCGATAACGACGAGATCGCCGGCCTCGAAGCCGGCTTCGAGACTGAGCACGGCAGCCGCCGCCTCGCCTCTCGCCAGCGAGCCGACATCCTTCAGCGCCTCGATCGGCGTCACCTTTTCCAGGCCGTGTTCGTTCAGCACCTGCAGCAGGCGCTCCAGCGAGCCTTCGGTCCAGGCGGTGACGAGCACTTTTGCGCCGGCAGCGCGGCGGTCGGCAATATGCTTGACGACGACGTCGAAGATGTTGATGCGTTCGGCATCGCCGCCGCCTTCGGCGTTCGAACGGGCCCAGCGCTGGCCTTGGCGGGCGTCAACATTGACGACCCGCCGCGCCTCGCCCTCATGTTCGTTGAAGGGGCTGATGCGGATCGCGCCGAGCGCGTCGAGGGTTTTGACGAAAAGCTTGCTGTCGAGATAGAGCTGGCCTGGCGTCACCGGCTTGTAAGGCGTGCCCTGCGTCATCCCCTTGGCCGGCTGGCCGGAGTTCAGGCGGGCGTCGTAATAGTCGAAAACGAGCTTGGAGCGCTCTTCGGCTGCCTCACGTACCGTATGGTCGATGACGATACGGAAGCCGCTGAGATAATCGAAGACGGTATCGAGTTTCTCGTAGAAGAGCGGCAGCCAGTGCTCCATGCCGGGGTAACGGCGGCCTTCGGAGACGGCGAGATAGAGCGCGTCGTCGCGTGTGGTCGCGCCGAAAGCGGAGAGGTAATTCTTGCGGAAGCGGCTGATCGTATCCGGCGTCAGCGTCACTTCGCTCATCGGGTTGAGATCAAGGGAGCGCACCTGCCCTGTCGTGCGCTGGCTGGCCGGATCGAAGCTGCGGATGCTCTCCAGCGTGTCGCCGAAGAAATCGAGGCGGACCGGCTCTTCGGAACCCGGCACGAAGACGTCGAGAATGCCGCCGCGCACGGCATATTCACCGACCTCGCGAACGGTCGCGACGCGCTCGAAGCCATTGCGTTCCAGACGACCGGCGAGATCGTCCATGCGCAGCTGGTTGCCGGGACGGGCCGAGAAAGTCAGGCTTTCGATGACATCCTGCGGCGCCACCTTCTGCAGCATGGCATTGGCGGTGACGAGCACGATTGCCGCATGCGGCTTCTTGCGATGGGCGATGAGGCCGCCGAGTGCGGCAAGCCGGCGGGCCGAGGTGTCGGCGCTTGGCGAGACGCGGTCATAAGGCAGACAATCCCAGGCCGGCAGAGTGAGAACCGGAATGTCGGGGGCGACGAAGCCCAGCATCTGCTCGAGATCGGCCATGCGATGGCCGTCGGACATGACATAGGCGACCGGCTCTCCCGTTCGGGCGAGCTCGGCGAGCAGCAGCGTCTCAAGACCTGCCGGCACATTGCCGATCGTCAGCGGCTCGGCAATGGCCGCAAGCTTCTTCGCATCGAAACCAGGGATCATTCCGGCGTCCTGAGGGGCTGGTCGAAATCGGGCTTGTAGGCAGCGATGCGGGCAAACATCGGTGTCTGGAAACGCTCAGGCACCGGCCATGTTCCCATGATCCAGCGGACGAGATCATTGTCCTCTTCCGCCATGATCGTCTCGAACTCGTCGAGTTCGGCTTCCGACAGAGTCGCGACCTCGGCTTCGGCGAACTGGCCGAAGACCAGATCCATCTCGCGGATGCCGCGATGCCAGCAGCGGAAAAGGATTCTGCGGCGGCGCGGGTCGAGACCGGCACTGGTGAGCGTGACACCTGTCATGGCATTACCTTCCTGTTGATGCGCCTCTATAGACCCTGGAAAGCGGCTTGTCAGCCTTGCCAAGGCCGCATTGTTCATCGCATTTTGGCCGCATGCGCCCCGCCATTCTCGATCCTCTGTTTTCCCCCATTTCGGGCCTTCCGGGCGTCGGCCCGAAGATCGCCGACCTGCTGGTCAAGCTGCTCGGGCGCGAGACGCTGGAGGATTGCCGGGTCATCGATCTGCTCTTCCACGCGCCCTTTTCGCTGATCGACAGGCGCAACCAGCCAGGCATCGCCCGCGCGCCGCAGGGTGCGATCGTGACGATCACGGCGCGCGTCGACCGGCACCAGGTGCCGCCGCGCGGCAAAAGCAATATCCCCTACCGCGTCTTCCTGCATGACGAGACCGGCGAGCTGACGCTGGTCTTCTTCCGCGGACAGGCAGCATGGCTGGAAAAGCAGCTGCCTGTTGACGCGGAGGTGACGGTCAGCGGCAAGATCGACTGGTTCAACGGCCGCGCCTCGATGGTGCATCCCGACTATATCGTCAGGGCGGACGAGACGGAGAGCCTGCCGCTCGTCGAGCCGATCTATCCGCTGACGGCGGGACTTTCGCCGAAGACGCTGCGCAAGATTATCGACGCCGGCCTGCCGCGTTTTCCCGAGCTGCCGGAATGGATCGACCTGGCGTTGACAGAGAAACAGGGCCTGCCGTCGATCCGCGACAGTTTCCACATGCTGCACGAGCCGCGCGATCTCAGCGATATCGACCCGCAGGCCCCTGCCCGGCGGCGGCTTGCCTATGACGAGTTCCTCGCCGGCCAGCTGTCGCTGAGCCTGGTGCGGCAGAGGCTGCGCAAGGTGGCGGGCCAGCCGGTCACTGCGACCGGCGCCGTCAGCAGCAAGATCCTGAAGACCTTGCCCTTCTCGCTTACCGGCAGCCAGAACGAGGCGATCGCCGAGGTTTTGAAGGACATGGCCGGCAGCGAGCGCATGCTGCGGCTGCTGCAGGGCGATGTCGGTTCCGGCAAGACGCTGGTGGCGCTGATGGCGATGGCGGCGGTGATCGAGAGCGGCGGCCAGGCCGTGCTGATGGCGCCGACCGAAATCCTGGCGCGGCAGCACCACGCGACGATCTCGAAATTCGCCGCCGCCGCCGGGCTCGGCATCGAGGTGCTGACCGGACGCACCAAGGGACGCGAACGGGAGGAGATCCTGGAGCGCATCGCCTCGGGTGCTGCCCAGATCGTCATCGGCACGCATGCGCTTTTCCAGGACAGCGTCGGCTACGCCAATCTGATGCTTGCCGTCGTCGACGAGCAGCACCGTTTCGGCGTGCATCAGCGCCTGCGGCTGACCGCCAAGGGCCTCTCGCCGCACATGCTTGTCATGACGGCGACGCCGATCCCGCGCACGCTGGTGCTCGCCGCCTTCGGCGACATGGACGTCTCCAAGCTCACCGAGAAACCTGCCGGCCGCAAGCCGATCCAGACGATCACCGTGCCGATGGAACGGACCGGCGAAATCGTCGGGCGGCTGCAAAGCGCGATCGCCGAGGGCAAGAAGGCCTACTGGATCTGCCCGCTGGTCGAAGAGTCCGAAGAGCTCGACCTGATGTCGGCCGAGGAGCGGCACGCAACGCTGGTCGCGGCACTTGGCCCAGATGTCGGCCTCATCCACGGTCGCATGAGCGGGCCGGAGAAGGACGCGGCGATGATGGCGTTCAAGAACGGCGAGACCCGGTTGCTCGTCGCCACTACCGTCGTCGAGGTCGGTGTCGACGTACCGGATGCGACGATCATGGTGATCGAACATGCCGAGCGCTTCGGCCTGGCACAATTGCATCAGCTGCGCGGCCGGGTCGGGCGCGGCGACGAGGCCTCGACCTGCATCCTGCTCTACAAGGGACCACTCGGCGAGACCGGCCATGCCAGGCTTTCGATCATGCGGGAGACGGAGGACGGCTTCCGCATTGCCGAGGAGGATCTGAAGCTGCGTGGTGAAGGCGAATTGCTCGGCACAAGGCAATCCGGCACGCCGGGATTCCGCATCGCCAGCCTCGAGGCGCATGCCGACCTGCTGGAGATCGCCCGCAAGGATGCCGCTTACCTCATCGAGCGCGATCCGGATTTGACCACCGAGAGGGGAACGGCGATCCGCACCCTGCTCTATCTTTTCCGCCGCGACGAGGCGATCCGTTTTCTCAGGGCTGGATAAAGCGCGCCGCGGCGCGCTTTAAGTCTCCTTCCATGCATGTCTTTATCCCAAAACCGCTGAACACTTTTGGGCGACATGCATCATTCAGCTTTGGAAACCGCCACCGGCTTCGGCCGCGGCAAATGCTTCTGCTTGGGATCGGCCGGCTTGTGTTCGGGCGCGACAAGCCCGCCTGAAATCAGGAACTTGGCGGCATCTTCCGGCGACATATCGAGCATGACGATCTTCTCGCGCGGCACGAAGATGAGGAAGCCGGCTGTCGGCACCGGCGTCGGCGGCAGGAAGACGGCGACCATATCCTGGCCCATGGCATTGAACTTCGAAGCGATTTCGCCCTTGGCGTCGGTGGCGATGAAGATCAGTGCCCAGAGGCCGGGACCCGGATATTCGATGAGGCCGACCTTCTTGAAGGAGTTCGCCTGTTCCTTCAGCACGGTTTCGAAAATCTGTTTCACGCTTCTGTAGATCGTGCGTACCAGCGGCATGCGCTGGACGATCGATTCGCCGAAACGGACGATGCTCTGGCCGATGAGGTTCTTGCCGAGGAAGCCGACGACGGTGATCAGCACGATGGCGATCAGTAGGCCGAAACCGGGAATGGCGAAATTGAGATAGCTTTCCGGGTTCCAGCGCGCCGGAATATAGGGCCTGACCCAGCTGTCCGACCAATGGATGAAGGTCCAGGTCAGCCAGATGGTGATCGCGATCGGCGCGCAGATGATCAGCCCTGCTAGAAAATTATTCCTCAACCGGGTCGCGACCGGCATTCTGGGGGTGTTGTCGGTCATCGTGTCCTGATGAGCTCCATCTCAGTCCTGGACAGGCCGGTATGCCCGCCCCTTCCCCCTTGTCCGCAAACCAAAATTGCCAGAATTCGGGGCCTGGCACAATATGTTTCGAAACGAAGGTTGCGGCGTTACAGGCTTATTCCACCGTCACGGATTTCGCCAGGTTGCGCGGCTGGTCGACATCGGTGCCCATGAAGACGGCGGTATGATAGGCGAGCAGTTGGATCGGCAGCGAGAAGATCATCGGCGCGATGATTTCGTCGACCACAGGCAGGGTGATCGTCGCCATGGTCGGCAGTTTCGAGGCAGCCGCACCGGCCTCGTCGGTGATGAAGATGATGCGGCCGCCGCGGGCTGCGACCTCCTGCATGTTCGAGACGGTCTTTTCGAAGAAACGGTCGTAGGGGGCGATGACGATGACAGGCATGTTCTCGTCAATCAGCGCGATCGGCCCATGCTTCAATTCGCCAGCGGCATAACCTTCGGCATGGATATAGGAAATTTCCTTGAGCTTCAGCGCGCCTTCCATGGCGAGCGGGAAGCTGGTGCCGCGGCCGAGATAAAGCACGTCCTTGCACTTCGACAGCTCGCGCGACAGGCTTTCCATCTGCGGCTGGATGAGGTTCAGCACCCGGCTCATGATACGCGGCATTTCGGCGAGATGGCGCACCAGCGCCCTCTCCTCATCGGCACTCACCGTGCCGCGCGCCTTGCCGGCACCGATCGCCAGCGCTGCCAGCACGGCAAGCTGGCAGGTGAAGGCCTTGGTCGAGGCAACGCCGATTTCGGGGCCGGCCATGATCGGGAAGACGGCGTCGGATTCCCGCGCGATCGTCGATTCGCGGACATTGACGACGGCGCCGATCTTCAACCCGTTGTCGCGGCAATAGCGCAGCGATGCCAGCGTATCGGCGGTCTCGCCGGACTGTGAAATGAAGAGCGCTACCTGCGACGGCGACAGCGGCATTTCGCGATAGCGGAATTCGGAGGCGACGTCGATCTCAACAGGCAGGCGAGCATAACGCTCGAACCAGTATTTGCCGACGAGGCCGGCGAGATAAGCAGTGCCGCAGGCCGAGATCGCAAGGCCGGTCGCCGCCTTGAAGTCGATCGCGGCGGCATTGGCGCCGATCGTGTTCTCGGCGAAATCGACATAATGGCTGAGCGCGTGGGAGATCACCTCCGGCTGCTCGTAGATTTCCTTTTCCATGAAATGGCGGTGGTTGCCCTTGTCGACGACATAGGCGGTCGCCTGCGAGATCTGGCGCGCGCGCTTGACCGGCTTGCCGCCGAAATCCAGCACCGCGACACCGTCGCGGGTGAGGACAGCGAAATCGCCGTCGACGAGATAGGTGATCTCGTTGGTGAAGGGCGAGAGCGCGATCGCATCCGAGCCGAGGAACATCTCGCCGCGGCCGTAGCCGACGGCAAGCGGTGGTCCGGACCGGGCGGCCATGATCGTGCCGGGATGGGCCTTGAGCATAACAGCCAGCGCATAGGCGCCGGTCACCCGGTTCAGCATCTTCAGCATGGCGTCGCGCGGCTCGAGGCCCTCGCGCAGGTATTTTGCCAGCAGATGGGCGACCACCTCGGTGTCGGTCTGGGTTTGGAAGACCGAACCCTCCTCGGTCAGTTCATCGCGAAGCTCGGAGAAGTTCTCGATGATGCCGTTATGGACGACGGCGACGCCTTCGACGAAATGCGGATGGGCATTGGTCTCGTTCGGAACGCCGTGGGTCGCCCAGCGCGTGTGGGCGATGCCGACGGTGCCGGGCAGCGGTTCGCTGTCGAGGCGCTTTTCCAGATTGAACAGCTTGCCCTCGGCCCGGCGGCGATCCATCACGCCGTCATGAATGGTGGCGACACCGGCGGAATCGTAACCGCGATATTCGAGACGCTTCAGCGCATCGACCAGGCGCCCGGCAACAGGCGCAGTTCCGACGATCCCCACAATTCCACACATGCAACATCCCCACTAGGCCCCAACAATGAGGCCAGTCCTAACGATTCCTGCTTATTTCTCAATCACCTCGGCGGTCACTTTCAATTTCCGCCGGTTACGCAAGGCCGGTCAGGCTTTCGCCTTCTTCGCCGCCTTGATGGCGAGCGCGCGTTCGCGCAGCAGCGTCGCGCGGCCGGGCTTGATCTCCTGCCGGGCACGGCCGAGCGCCAGTGCATCGGCCGGAACATCGACGGTGATGACGCTGCCGGAGCCGATATAGGCGCCGTCGCCGATCGTTACCGGCGCGACCAGCGAGGAGTTGGAACCGATGAAGGCGTTTTCGCCGATCACCGTCTCGCTCTTGTTGACGCCGTCATAGTTGCAGGTGATCGTGCCGGCGCCGATATTGCTGCCGGCGCCGATGACGGCATCGCCGATGTAAGTCAGGTGGTTGACCTTGGCGCCCTCGCCGAGCCTGCCGTTCTTGACCTCGCAGAAATTGCCGACCTTGGCGCCGCTGGCGAGATCGGCACCCGGCCGCAGCCGCGCGAAGGGACCGACGGTCGCGCCTTGGCTGACATGAGCGCCTTCGATATGCGAGAAAGCATGAATGACGGCACCGCTGTCGATCACAGCACCAGGGCCGAAAACGACATTCGGCTCGATCAGCGCATCCTGGCCGATGGCGGTATCGTAGGACAGAAAGACCGTTTCCGGCGCGATCATGGTGACGCCGGCCAGCATCATCTCGTGGCGGCGGCGCTCCTGCCAGAAACGTTCGATGACGGCGAGTTCGGCACGGGTGTTGCAGCCGGTCATCTCGATCTCGGGAGCGTCGACCGCAGTCACGCGTCCGCCGAGCGAACGGGCGATCTCGACGAGATCGGTCAGATAGAATTCGCCCTTGGCATTGGCATTGCCGATGCGCGTGAGAAGGTCGAGCGCCTTTCTGCCGTTAATCGCCATCAGGCCGCTGTTGCACCAGGTGACGGTGCGCTCGGCATCGGTCGCGTCCTTCTCCTCGCGGATGGCGATGAGTTCGCCATCCTTGACGAGCAGGCGACCGTAGCCACTCGGGCGGTCGGTGTGGAAGCCGATGACGACGACATCGCTGCCATCGGCAAGGCCCTGGCGGGCAGCCTTCAACGGTCCGTCGGTCTGGAGCGGCACGTCGCCATAGGTGACGAGGATATCGTCGTAGCCCTTGGCGATCGCTTCACGCGCAGCCAAGACTGCGTGGCCGGTGCCGAGGCGTTCCTTCTGCAGATAGGATTCGATGCTGACGCCGGCGATGCTTGCCGCCTTTGCCACGTCCTCGGCGTCACGGCCGACGACAAGGGCGACGGACGAGATGCCGGCGGAGGCGACCGCCTCGACCACGTGGGCGATCATCGGCCGTCCAGCGACAGGATGCAGCACCTTCGATTTCGAGGATTTCATCCGCGTGCTGTCACCGGCGGCAAGGATGACGGCAAGACAAGTGCGTTCCATGATTTGCTCCGCGAATCCGCGCCATGAGGCGGCTTTATCGCCTCATACTGCATAATTCCCTAAATCGGAATCGATTTAAGGATAAAATTATGCAGCACTTCGAAGTGCTGCAGCGTCCCTTGCGCCTCTCGAAAGATGCGCGGCGCTGCAGACAAGCAAAGCCTTCACAAGGGTAAAATTGCGCCCGAAATCGACCCTGTGACGGCCTCGGAACCGCGGGCCGCGAAAGCTTCATGCACATGAATGCGACCGTCCAGGATGACGTCCTCCATCGCGCGGCGCGCGGCGGCGTTATCGCCGGAAACGATCGCATCGACGATGCGCATATGGGTATCGGCGATATTGGCGAAGCCGTTTTCGGTTGGCGGCGTGCTCATCCGGAACATGCCGACGAGAGCTGCTTCGATGAGGCTGCCCAGTGTCCGCATGAAGGGATTGTGCGAGGCTTCGGCGATCGCCAGGTGAAAACGAAGGTCGGCGAGTGCCAGGCTGTCGGCCGTATGACCAGCCGCTGCCATTTCGAGCGCGAGCGCGCGCAGCATCTCGATCTCGTCAGCATTCGCTCGCTCGGCGACGAGACCGGCGGCGAAGGGTTCGAAGGCGAGCCGAATATCGTAGAGCTGCAGCAGAAACTCTTCCGTCACACCGTTGTCGAAGTGCCAGGCGATGATCTCGCTGTCGAACATGTTCCAGAGGTTCTTTTCGGTCACACGCGTGCCGACCCGCGCCTTAGCGACGACCATGCCTTTGGCGGCAAGCGTCTTCATCGTCTCGCGCAAGACCGTGCGGGACACTTTGAAACGTTGCGCCAGTTCCGTATCGCCCGGCAGGATCGAGCCAACGGGATAGGTGCCGGCGACGATCGCCTTGCCGAGTTCGTCGACGACCTGGGCGTGGCTCGTCCGGGTTCTGCGCCCCGTCTTGCGTGTCTCGTCCAATTTGTAGCGCAAGCGATCCGTCTCCCCCTCAGGCGTACCTCTTGTTCAGACTGGAAACGAACAGGATGGCTTTCTGCATCAGGATGAATGCAAACAGCAGAAGGCCAATCAGGATCTTGGTCCACCAGCTCGACAGCGTGCCGTCGAAGGTGATGTAGGTCTGAATGAGCCCCTGGATCAGGATACCGATCAAGGTTCCCGCCACGAATCCCGCTCCTCCGGTCAGCAGCGTCCCTCCAATGACGACCGCCGCGATGGCATCGAGTTCGACGCCGACTGCTGCAAGAGAATATCCAGCAGAGGTGTACAGCGAAAAAACGATCCCGGATAGACCCGCCAGAAAGCCCGACAGCGCATAGATCTGGATTGTCGTGCGGCCGACCGGCACGCCCATCAGCCGCGCCGTCTGCGTGCCGCCGCCGAGCGCATAGACGTTGGTGCCGAAGCGGGTGCGCTGGGCAATGAAGATGCCGACCGCAAAGACCAGAAGCATGATGCCGCCGATCAGCGTCAGCCGCCCGCCTCCGGGCAGACGGTAATAGAGGCTCGTCAACGTCGAATAATATTCGTGATCGATCGGGATGCTGTCGATCGAGAGCACGAAGGCCATGCCGCGCGCCAGGAACATGCCGGCGAGCGTGACGATGAAGGCCGGCATTTCGAGATAGTGGATGATCGCGCCCATGATACCGCCAAAGGCAGTCGTGATGACGAGCACGATCGCGAAAGCGAGCAGCGGATGGATCGAGGTGTTCTGCAGGATCACCGCGAGGAATACGCCGGTAAAGGCGATGACCGAGCCGATCGACAGATCAATGCCGCCTGAGATGATGACAAAGGTCATGCCGACGGCGGCGATGCCGAGAAAGGCATTGTCGGTCAGCAGATTGCCGATGACGCGCGTCGACAGCATGTTCGGATATTGCAGCGCGCAGCCGCCATAGGCGAGCACGAAAATGACGATGGTTGCAAGCAGCGGCAGGTATTTGGAGTTCATTTCGGCTGCTCCCTTCCGCCCTGCCGGCGGCTGGCGAAGATGGCGAGCGATTGCACCGCCGGCGACTGGATGACAAGGATGACGATAATGATGACGGCCTTGATGATCAGGTTGAATTCCGGCGGGAAGCCGGAGGACAGGATGCCGGTATTCACCGACTGGATGATCATCGCGCCGATCAGCGATCCGAGAATGCTGAAGCGGCCGCCGAGCAGCGAATTGCCGCCGACGACGACGGCGAGGATCGCGTCGAGCTCCAGCCAGAGGCCGGCATTGTTGGCATCGGCGCCCTTGATGTCGGCTGCGACGATGATGCCCGCGATCGAGGCGCAGAGACCGCTCAGCATGTAGACCGCCATCAACAGCACCGGCGTTTGAATGCCGGAGAGCGTGCTGGCGCGGCGATTGATGCCGACGGCCTCGATCAGCATGCCGAGCGCGGTGCGGCGGACAAGCAGGATGACGAGCAGGCCGACGAGAAGCCAGATGACGACAGGCATCGGCAGGAGAGCCATGGAACCGCTGCCGAAGAAGGTCAGCCCGTCATCGTTGAAGGTCAGGATGGCGCCTTCGGTGATGAGCTGGGCGATGCCGCGGCCGGCCACCATCAGCACCAGCGTCGCGATGATCGGCTGGATATTGAGGACTGCCACCAGGAACCCGTTCCAGACGCCGCAGGCAAGCCCAATCGCAAGTGTCAGGATAATGGTGTAGGCAACTGAATTTCCTGAAACAATCGACGACGCGGCGACGGCGCCGCAGATCGCGATGACCGCACCGACGGACAGGTCGATGCCCTTGGTGGCGATCACCAGCGTCATGCCGATCGCCAGCAGCGCCACCGGCGCACCGCGATTCAGCACATCGATCAGGCTGCCATAAAGCCGGTCATTCTGAACCACGACATTAAAAAACTGCGGCGACGTGATGAAATTCAACAGAAGAATGACAACGAGCGCAATCAATTGCGGCGCCAGACGATAGGCCAGCGCCTTCAGCGAGGACCTCATGCCTCCTCCATCTTGTGCTCTGCCGCAGCGATGGCTTCGACGATGCCGGCAGCGGTGATACGCTCGCCTGTCAGTTCAGCGATATGCTGTCTGTCGCGAAGTACGATGACACGTGAACTATAGGCGACAAGCTCTTCAAGTTCTGAGGAAATCACGATCAGCGACATGCCGCCGGCGCAGAGTTCTTCGATGAGCCGGATGATCTCGGCATGGGCGCCGACATCGATGCCGCGGGTCGGCTCGTCGAGGATCAGAAACTTCGGATTGGTCGCCAGCCAGCGGGCGAGGATCGCCTTCTGCTGATTGCCGCCGGAGAGCAGCCGGATCGGCTTCTCGCGGTCGGTGGTGCGGATATCGAGCGCCTTGATGTAGCGGTCGGCAAGTGCATTCTGCTCGGCGCGCGAGAGCGGCCGCGTCCAGCCACGGCGGGCCTGCAGCGCCAGTGCGATGTTCTCCCTGATCGACAGGTCGCCGACGATGCCATCGGTCTTGCGATCCTCGGGGCAGAAGCCGAAACCCTTTGCGATCGCGGCGCGCGGGCCGGAAAGCGTCACCGGCTGGCCGTCGATCGTGGCGCTGCCGCTGTCGGCATGCTCGATGCCGAAAAGCAGTTCGGCGGTTTCGGTGCGGCCGGAGCCGAGCAGTCCGGCAATGCCGACCACCTCTCCGGCGCGAACCTCAAGGTCGAAAGGTTTGACCTTGCCGCGTTTGCCGTAGCCTGCAAAACGATATCGAACCTCGCCTGCCGCAAGGCTGCGTTCCCTGACAGTTTCTTCGACATGCGCCAGCTCGCGGCCGAGCATCATGGCGATCAGGCCCTGGCGCGGCAGATCGGCGGCGTCGCGGGTGCCGACGAGCTTGCCGTTGCGCAGCACGGTAATGCGGTCGCTGATTGCATAGACCTGCTCGAGAAAATGGGTGATGAAGACGATGCCCAGGCCGCGCTTCTTCAGGTCGTCGATGATGCGGAAGAGCAGCGCGACCTCCTGGTTGTCGAGACTTGCCGTGGGCTCGTCGAGAATCAGCACCTTGCCTGAGAGATCGACGGCGCGGGCGATGGCAACCACCTGCTGGACAGCGACGGAAAAACGGCCAAGTTCGGCGGTAACGTCGATATCGATGCCGTAGCCGGTGAGCAGATCGCGCGCCTTGCGGTTCATTTCGCGCACGTCGGTCATGCCGAACCGTCTTGGCTGGCGTCCGAGAAAGAGGTTTTCGGCGACGCTTAGATTGGCCAGCAGGTTGACCTCCTGGTAGACCGTGCCGATGCCGAGCTTCTGGGCGGCGAGCGTATTGGCCGGATTGATTTCCTGGCCGTCGAGCGCCAGGCTGCCTTCATCACGATGATAGGCGCCGGTGATGCACTTGATCAGCGTCGACTTGCCGGCGCCGTTCTCGCCCAGCAATGCGTGCACCTCGCCTCTGCGGAGCGTGAAATCGACCTTATCCAGCGCCACCGCGCCAGGAAAGAATTTCGATATTCCGGAGGCCGCGAGAACGTTCTCGAAATCGTGAGTCATAAGGGTCTGTTTTCCTGATATTGACGGCAAAAGCCGCGCCGCGGCCGGACATGATGTCCCAAGGCGGCGAGGCAGTTCCGCACCGGTCCATGACGGGCCGGTGCGGTTCTACAGCGCCCCTCGTCTTTTCAGACGCGCAACCGACGCTGTAGCGCTTTGAATTACTGCATGATTTATCCTGAAATCGATTCAGATTTCAGGAATTGTGCAGTGTCAAATCAGATCAGTAGCCCTGGCCCTTCTTCTCTTCGTAGACCTTCATCGGGTCGTCGGCAGGCGTGTAGAGCTTGGATTCAGTCTGGATCCACTTGGCCGGAGCCTTCTTGTCCTTCAGATAGGCTTCGAGCGCATCAAAGGCCGGACCTGCCATATTCGGCGTCAGCTCGACCGTGGCATTGGACTCGCCTTCGGACATGGCCTTGAAGATATCGGGCACGGCGTCGATGGAGACGACGAGGATATCCTTGCCGGGCTTCAGGCCGGCTTCCTTGATCGCCTGGATGGCGCCGACGGCCATGTCGTCATTATGGGCGTAGAGAGCGCAGATATCCTTGCCGCCATTCTCGGCCTTCAGGAAGCTTTCCATGACTTCCTTGCCCTTGGTGCGGGTGAAGTCACCGGTCTGGCTGCGAACGATCTTGAGGTTGTCGTGGCCGGCAAGAGCCTCTTCGAAGCCCTTCTTGCGGGCGATGGCCGGCGACGAACCGGTGGTGCCCTGGAGTTCAACGACATTGCACTTCTTGTCGCCGACGGTCTTGACCAGGAACTCGCCTGCGACCTTGCCTTCATGGACCAGGTCTGAGGTCACCGCCGTCAGGTAGAGATCGTCGGGAGCTTTGATGGTACGGTCGAGAAGGATGACCGGAATCTTGGCTTCCTTGGCTTCCTTGAGAACGTCGTCCCAGCCGGTTTCGACGACCGGAGCAATGAGAATGGCATCGACGCCCTGAGCAATGAAGGAGCGCAGAGCCTTGATCTGGTTTTCCTGCTTCTGCTGCGCATCGGCAAACTTCAGATCGATGCCGCGCTTCTTGGCCTGCTCCTTGGTCACGGTCGTTTCAGCCGCACGCCAGCCCGATTCCGAGCCGATCTGCGAGAAGCCGACAGTGAGGCCGGCGGCCGAAGCCGAACCGAACATGCAGGCAGCCAGAATCGTGGCACTCAAAAGTGCAGTCTTCAATTTCATGATTTCCTCCCAATGCCGCTCCTCGCGGCGCAGGGTCAAAAAATCATATAGTATTACTTTTGTAAATCGGAATCTTAGGATGCGCTGCAGCAAAAAAAAGGGCGCCCAACAGAGGCGCCCTTCGCATCCGCGAGATAGCTTGCGGGATTATTTACCCGGCAGCTTGTCGTCCACACCTTCGACATAGAAGTTCATGCCGAGCAGCGTGCCGTCGTCAGCCTTTTCGCCGGCCTTCAGCCAGGGCGTGCCGTCCTGCTTGTTGATCGGGCCGGTGAAGGGATGCAGTTCGCCAGATTTGATCTTGGCTTCGGTTTCCTCAGCCATCTTCTTCACGTCATCAGGCATGTTGGTGTAGGGCGCCATCTTCAGGATGCCGTCCTTCAGGCCGTCCCAGCTCTGCTCGGACTTCCAGGTGCCGTCCAGAAGCGCGTGGACGCGCTTGGAGTAGTAGGTACCCCAAGTGTCGACGATTGCCGTCAGCTGAGCCTTCGGGCCTGCTGCAATCATGTCGGAGGCCTGGCCGAAGGCGTGGATGCCGCGTTCTTCGGCAACCTGCATCGGCGCGGTCGTGTCGGTGTGCTGCGTCAAGACGTCGACGCCCTGGTCGACCATCGCTTTGGCGGCATCAGCTTCCTTGCCGGGGTCGAACCAGGTGTTGACCCAGATGACCTTCAGCTTGAAGCTCGGATCGACCGACCTGGCGCCCTGCTCGAAGGAGTTGATGCCCATCACGACTTCAGGAATCGGGAAAGAGGCAATGTAGGCCGCCCCGTGATTCTTCGAGGTCTTGGCGGCGATCTGGCCGAGGATGTAGCGGCCTTCATAGAAGCGCGAATTGTAGGTCGCAAGGTTCGGGCCGGCCTTGTAGCCGGTGCCGTGCTCGAACTTGACGTCCGGGAACTTGGCGGCAACCTTGACCGTCGCGTCCATGAAGCCGAAGGACGTCGTGAAGATCAGCTTGCAGCCGGAACGGGCAAGGCGCTCGATGGCGCGCTCAGCATCCGGGCCTTCCGGGACGTTTTCGAGGTAGGGCGTGTCGATCTTGTCGCCGAACTCGGCCTGGACCTGCTGGCGGCCGAGATCGTGCGCCTGCGAATAACCGCCGTCGGTATGCGAACCGACATAGACGAAGCAGACCTTCGTCTTGTCCGCGGCGTGAGCAGCGGAAGAGATGCCGATCACCGCGGCAGCCGAGGCGGCAAGTGTGAATGCTAACTTCTTCATGGGGACCCCTGTTGGTGTGTGAAGTTATTGGAAACCCGTCTTTGTGTTGTTGCTTTATCGCTCCGGCACGAATGCTTTTCCGAGCGACGCGGGCGTGTTGATCAACGTCGTGCGCCGATTATGGGAAATGATGATGAGAACCACAATAGTCGCGGCGTAGGGCAGCATCGAAAGGAACTGCGAGGGAATGCCGAGACCGAAGGCTTGCGCATGAAGCTGCAGGATGGTGACCGCGCCAAAGAGATAACCGCCGGCAAAGACCCGCCACGGCCGCCAGGAGGCGAAGACCACCAGCGCCAGCGTGATCCAGCCGCGGCCGGCCGACATGTTCTCGGCCCATTGCGGCGTGTAGACGAGCGAAAGCTGCGCGCCGGCAAGACCAGCGCAGGCGCCGCCGAACATCACCGCCAGATACCGCGTGCGGATGACATGAATGCCGAGTGCGTGGGCCGAACCGTGACTGTCGCCGATCGCCCTGAGCTTCAACCCGGTCCGGCTGCGAAACAGGAACCAGCTGACGCCGACCACAAGCGCGATCGACAGGTAGAAGATCAGGTCCTGCCTGAAGAGAACATGGCCAACGACCGGAATATCCGACAGGACCGGAATGACGATCTCTCCCAGCCTGATGCCCGGCATGCCGACATAGGCTTCGCCAAGCATACCTGATGCGCCGAGGCCGAGAAGGGTGAGCGCCAGACCGGTCGCCACCTGGTTCGCCACCAGCGTCAGCGTCAGGAAGGCAAACAGAAGAGAGAAAAGCGCGCCTGCCGCAATGCCGCAGACAATACCGACATAGGGCGAGCCCGAGATCTGCGCGCCCGCAAAGGCGGCAACCGCGCCCATGATCATCATGCCCTCGACACCGAGATTGAGAACGCCGGAGCGCTCGGTCACGAGTTCGCCGAGGGCGGCGATGACGAGCGGCGTGGAGGCGGTGATGACGGTCAGCAGAATGGCTTCGAAGATGCTCATGCTGCCCTGCCCCTGACCCGCGACCAGACAATGCGGATTTTGTAATAGATCAGCGTATCGCAGGAGAGCACGAAGAAGAGCAGCAGGCCCTGGAAGACGCGGGTGACCTTGTCGGAAACGCCGATCGAAAGCTGTGCTGCCTCGCCGCCGAGATAGGTCAGCGCCAGCACCAGGCCGGATGCAATGATGCCGAGCGGATTGAGGCGACCGAGAAAGGCGACGATGATGGCGGTGAAGCCGTAGCCCGGCGAGATCGCCGGCTGCAGGTGGCCGATCGAGCCGGAGACCTCGGCTATACCAGCAAGGCCGGCAAGAGCGCCCGAGAACAGAAAGCTGAACCAGATCATCTTCTTCGACGAGAAGCCGGCAAAACGCCCTGCCCGCTCCGATTGGCCGAGCACGATGATCTCGAAGCCTTTCAGCGTGTAGCGCAACATGAACCAGGCACCTACCGCCGCTATGATGGCGAAAATGAAGGCCCAATGGGCGCGGCCAGACTCTTCCCAGATCGCCGGCAGCACCGCTTCCGGCGCGAAATCGCGCGAGACCGGAAAGTTGAAGCCTTTCGGATCGCGCCAGGCGCCGCGGATCAGCCAGTCGAGGAAGAGCTGGGCGATATAGACCAGCATCAGTGACGTCAGGATCTCATTGGTATTGAAATGCGCCTTCAGCAGCGCCGGAATGGCGGCAAAAAGCGCACCGCCGAGCGCACCTAGGATCAGCATCAGCGGCAGCACGAGCGGCGAATGCCAGTCGTAAAAGACGATCGGCAGATAGGAGCCGGTGATCGCGCCGATGGTGAACTGGCCTTCGGCGCCGATATTCCAGTTGTTCGAGCGATAACAGACGGCCAGGCCGACGGCGATCAGGATCAGGGGCGCGGCCTTGATCGCCAGTTCGTGCAGCGACCAGACCTCGAGCAGCGGCTCGATGAAGAAGGCGTCGAGTGCCTCGACCGGGTTCTTGCCGAGCATGGCGAACATGATGGCGCCGAATACCAGCGTCAGGACAAGGGCAAGCAGCGGCGAGACGAAGGCGAAGAGCTTCGAGACGTCGGGCCGTTTTTCAAGTTCAATGCGCATGAGGCGCCTCCGGGGCAGAGCTGCTCTCGTGCAGTCCGCCCATCAGCAGTCCGATCCTTTCCCGCGTCAGTTCGCCGGCCGGGAACGGGCGGGAAAGACGGCCTTCGCAGATGACAGCAATATCGGTCGCCACTTCGAAGATCTCGTCGAGATCCTGGCTGATGACGACGACGGCAGAACCAGCTCTTGCGAGATCGACGAGCGCCTGGCGGATGCGGCTTGCCGCCCCGGCATCGACGCCCCAGGTCGGCTGGTTGACGACGAGTACTGCCGGCTGGCGGTCGAGCTCGCGGCCGACGATGAATTTTTGCAGGTTCCCGCCGGACAGCGAGCCGGCGGCAGGATCATCGCCACTCTTTCGGACATCCATCGCCTCGGAAATGCGCCTTGCGGCGGACTTCACCGCAGCGTGGCGGATGATGCCGAGCAGGCCCAGAAACGCCTTGCGGTCCGACTGGCTGCGGGCAAGGACGAGATTATCCGACAGTTTCATGGCAGAGACGGCGGCATGGCCATGGCGTTCCTCCGGCACAAAGCCGGCGCCGAGGAGACGGCGGGTGGTGATGCCCTGGTTGCCGACCGGCTTCTTGCGGATGACGATCGCCTCGACTGAGGCAACCGGATATTCGCCGGACAATGCGTCGAAGAGCTCGCTTTGGCCGTTGCCCGCGACACCTGCTATGGCGAGGATTTCGCCGGAGCGCACCGCCATCGACACATCACGCAGCGGCATGGCGAAGGGGGTGCGCGCGGCGACGAAAAGGTTGGCGACCGCAAGCTGCACTTCGCCCTTGTCGCTGCGCTCCGGATGCGTCACGGTCGCCACTTCGCTGCCGACCATCATGCGGGCGAGCGAGGCTGGCGTTTCGTGTTTCGGATCGCAGGCGCCGGTGACGCGGCCATGGCGCAGGACGGTGGCGCGATCGCAGATGCGCTGCACCTCCTCCAGGCGGTGGCTGATATAAAGAACCGAGCGCCCCTCGGCGCGCAGTTTGAACAGCGTCTCGAACAGCTTGTCGGCTTCCTGCGGCGTCAGCACCGAGGTCGGTTCGTCGAGGATGATGAGTTTCGGGTTCTGCAGCAGCGCACGGACGATCTCGATACGCTGGCGCTCGCCGACCGAGAGATCGGCGACATGGGCATGCGGATCGAGCGGCAGGCCGTAGGCGACCGACAGCGCTCTCGCCTCCTCGGCGATTTTGTCGATCGGAATGGCGTCATCGAGCGACAGGGCGATGTTTTCGGCGACCGTCAGCGCCTCAAACAGCGAGAAATGCTGGAAGACCATGCCGATGCCGAGCTTGCGGGCTTCCCCAGGCGACGTGATCGCCACCGGCTGGCCCTGCCAGAGGATATGCCCGTCCGTCGGCTCGAGAACGCCGAACAGCATCTTCACCAGGGTGGATTTGCCCGCACCATTTTCGCCGAGAAGCGCATGAATTTCGCCCGGCGCTATATCGAGATCGATTTCATTGCAGGCAGCAAAGCCACCGAAGAACTTCGTCAGCTTCTGAACCGATAATAACGCACCGGAATCCGGCACATTCAATGGCGACACGTTCCCCTCATTTCTTCTGCCAACCGGTCCGTTCGGATCTCATGGAATCAGCAGCGTCGTTCCTGTTGTTTTTCTTGTTTCCAGATCCGCGTGAGCCCGCCCAACCTCACGTAGCGGATAGGTTTGATTGATATTGATACGCACTTTGTTGCTTTGCACAATATCAAATAGCGCTTTCGCACTGTCGATCAGTTCCCTACGCGCGGCGATATAGGTGAAGAGCGTCGGCCGCGTCGCAAAGAGCGAGCCCCTCTGCGCCAGCATCGCAAGGGTGAAATTCTCGATCGGCCCGGAAGATTGGCCGAAGGAGGCAAAAAGGCCGCGCGGCTTCAGACAATCGAGAGACTGTGGAAAAGTATCGCGGCCGATCGAATCGTAGACGACATCCACGCCCTTGCCGCCGGTGATGTCGCGGACACGGTCGACGAAGCTGTCGCTCTTGTAGTTGATCACATGGTCGTAGCCGTGGGCGAGCGCCAGCTCGATCTTGTCTTCAGAGCCCGCCGTGCCGATGACGGTGGCGCCGAGCGCCTTTGCCCACTGGCCGGCGATCAGGCCGACGCCGCCTGCTGCGGCGTGGAACAGCAGGACCGTCTCAGGGCCGACCTTGAAGGTGCGGTTCAAGAGATATTCGGCGGTCATGCCCTTCAGCATCATTGCCGCCGCCGTTTCGAGCTCTATGCCGTCAGGCACATGTACCAGATGGCGCGTCTCGATATTGCGTTCAGCGCTATAGGCGCCGTCGGCGCCGGCATAGGCGACACGGTCGCCGACCTTGAAATCCTCGACGCCGGGACCGACCGATGTCACGGTGCCAGCGCCCTCCTTGCCGGTGACGAAGGGCAGATGCGGGGTCTTGTAAGTGCCGTTGCGGAAATAGACGTCGATGAAATTGAGCCCGACTGCCGCCTGCCTGATCTGCACTTCGCCTGCCGAGGGTGACGGAAGATCGATCTCGACATAGTCGAAAACCTCCGGCCCGCCCGTTCTCGAGAATGAAACCGCCTGCGTTTTGGTCATCTTGCCTGTCCTATGCTTCGCGTCCAAGGGCGGGGAAGAATTGCAGCACCGCGCCGATGACGTAAAGATAGATTCCGGTCACGATGAAGAGAATGAGCGCCCATTCGGGCGTGTCGAAATGCATCAGCAGCGAAAAAATGCCGAGCGCCGACCACAGAAAAAAGACTCCGAGATTGAGCGGGCGCAGCCTTTTGACCCGAACCGGGTGGAGGAAATTGATCGGCAGAAAGGTCAGCACCACCGAGACGATGACAACAGTGAGCGCCGTCGTGGCGCTGGCATCGATGACGAACAGCGTGAAGACGATCATGTTCCAGACGACGGGGAAGCCGGAG
Organism: Rhizobium sp. 01N447_2; assembly: GCF_056399245.1. Taxonomy (NCBI): domain Bacteria; kingdom Pseudomonadati; phylum Pseudomonadota; class Alphaproteobacteria; order Hyphomicrobiales; family Rhizobiaceae; genus Rhizobium; species Rhizobium sp. 01N447_2. Next base: position 66,489 of record NZ_JBFTQY010000028.1, on the reverse strand, counting down.
AAGAAATACTCGTCCGTCTTCATGCCCATATCGGCATAGTAGATGGCGCTGGAGACGACGATCATGCCGGCGGCGACGAAGGACCAGGGCTCGCCGATCATGCCGCTCTGATAAAGCGCGAAGGCCGGTAGAAGCACATAGGTGACGTAATCGATGATATTGTCGAGCGTATCGCCCGACCAATTCGGCAGCACTTCCTTGACGCGCACCTTGCGGGCAATCGGGCCGTCTATGCCATCGACGAGAAGGGCGAGGCCAAGCCACCAGAACATATCGATGAAGCGGTGTTCGGCAGCGGCAACGACGCCGAGAAAGGCAAGGAAGGAGCCGGAGGCCGTCAGGATATGGACGGAAAAGGCGCGCATCTCCGCATAAGGAACACGCTTGTAGTTGAAAATCTTCATATTCCCCCGACCGCCCTATCGCGCCCGCCCCGGCAAGCATCTTTTTTTCGCCACCATCGCCGAACCCTGTTGCTGAATCGGGTTCGACGCCGTAGGTCTTTGTTGTCGCACCATTTTTGCCGAAAACCGGCATCCGTTTCCGGCGTGCTGCTCTAATATGCATCCTTTGCCGGGCTTCGCCAGCGGGAAATACGACATTCCCCGCCAGCCATTGAATCCTGACAATGACATGCATATTTCCCTTTAGAAGCGTCGCGTGGAATGGAATGCCTTTAATTCCGGCCCGATTTGTAATATCTCGCTCGCATCCGACTGTTCATCCGACGAAACGGGATCCGCTACCGAAATGAACGCGCCTGCAAAGACCGAAGACTTCGCCTTGTCCATCCCCGCCGGCGTCTATGCCGAGACGGTGCTCGATGTCACGCACTATACCGACCGGCTCTTCCGATTTACGATGACCCGGCCGCAGGGCTTCCGTTTCCGTTCTGGCGAATTCGCGATGATCGGCCTGATGGTCGAGGGCAAGCCGGTCTTCCGCGCCTATTCGATCGCCAGCCCCGCCTGGGCCGAAGAGCTTGAATTCTTCTCGATCAAGGTGCCGGACGGTCCGCTGACCTCACATCTGCAGGCGATCAAGCCGGGCGACCAGGTGCTGATGCGCAAGAAGCCGACGGGCACGCTGGTGCTCGATGCGCTGACGCCCGGCCGTCGTCTCTACATGTTCTCGACGGGAACGGGCATTGCGCCTTTCGCCAGCCTGATCCGCGATCCCGAGACCTACGAGAAGTTCGAGGAAGTCATCCTCACCCATACGACACGCGATGTCGCCGAGCTGAAATACGGCTTCGACCTCGTGCACGAGATCCAGAATGACGAGCTGCTGAAGGAAGTCGTCGGCGACAAGCTGCGCCACTATCCGACAGTCACGCGCGAGGATTTCGAATATCGCGGCCGTATCACCGATCTGATCTCCTCAGGCAAGCTGTTCACCGATCTCGGCGTGCCGCCGCTCGATCCGGCAATCGACCGCGGCATGATCTGCGGTTCCTCGGCCATGCTGAAGGATACCAAGGAACTGCTCGAAAAGGCCGGCCTCGATGAGGGCGCCAACAGCAAGCCCGCCGAATTCGTCATCGAGCGCGCTTTCGTCGGCTAAAGCATTTCTGACAATCAGACTTATGGCGGCTCCGGAAACGGAGCCGTTTCTACGTGTGGCTAAGGTAATCGATCAGCACCGCCATGGTGGTGCGCGCTTCATCCGGCCTGCCCTGATGGATGGCGCGGATGACGGCGACGTGCAGCGAGATGGAGCGATCCATGCGCTCCGGGCTTGCGGTGGAGTACCAGAGGCGACGTGAATGCGTCTGCACCGGGCCGAGTGCTGCCGTGATGAAGCCGTTCGGGCAAGCAGCCTCGAGGATTTCGTCGAAGGCCTTGTCGGCAGCGAAGAAGCCGGCGAGATCGCCGCTGACGGCGCATTCCTCCATCGCGCGGGCGCAGTCGAGGAGACGCGCGCGCTGTTCGTCGCTCGCATGTTCAGCGACAAGGCTTGCCGCGATCGGCTCCAGCTCGCGGCGCACCTGCATGACATTGCCATGATCCTCAGGCGCGATCTCGGCGACCTGCAGCCCGACACGCGGCTTCACCAGGATCAGTCCCTGCCAGGCGAGCTTCTGGATTGCCTCGCGCACCGGCGTACGCCCGTGGCCCGCCATGTCGATCAGCTGCTTTTCAGTGACCAGCGCGCCGGGTTTCAGCGCCAGCGTCACGATCAGATGCTCCAGCGCGAGATAGGCAAGATGGCTCTGTGAAGTCTGCAATACGGAGCTCCGTCGCCAAGTCTGATATATCACATAGTGACACGGTCAAAAACCGAAGACAAGTCGGCATTGAAATATCAGAATAGAGACAGATAGATAACATAGGCGAGGCGTGAAACTCGGCGAGGCATTGACGTCTGCGCGGTGCAGGCTCGAGCCACCCGCCCCGGCCCACCGAGGCACACCGGCTCGCCTACGTCATCAGGCCGGCACTACCCCTTAGTCACCCCTTGCGAAAAGCCCGGCTGGAAACCGAGATCGAATTCTGACAAGGGTCTTTTGCATTGGCGAACAGATAGCCATCGGCTTTATGGATGGTACCGAACTTGAGGCCATTCTCCGCGCATCGACTGCAAAAGGCCTCGACATCCTCCACGTCGAAGACCAGCTTGACCGCGGATTGGCCGCTCCGCTGCCCCTTCGCGGCCCGGTGCAGCATGATATTCGCACCGCCGTCCTGAGCGACCAGTTCAATGATTCTGTCGCCAGGCAGGCTGGTCGCCTTGAAACCGAAGTGCTTCTCATAAAAGCGCGCCGTTTCCTCGACGTTGCCGGCGTAGATCACCAGCCTGTTGAGCGGCATGATGCTGACCTCCGATAGCGGTTGCGTTCGATTGACGGGAGTAGAGAGACATCATGCGTTTTGCCATGACGCATTATTCATGCCGCAGCGCCTCGATGGGGTTCAACTGCGCTGCCCTTCTCGCCGGGAAATAGCCGAAGATCATGCCGATCGCCGCGGAGAACAGGAAGGCGACGGCAACCATCAGGGGGCTGAAGACGAAGGGGACTTTCAGCAACGTCACGGCGCCGAAACCGAGGCTCAAGCCCAGCACGATCCCGGTGATGCCGCCGAACAGCGACAGCGCCACCGCTTCGACCAGGAACTGGGTGAGCACCTGGCTTTCGAGCGCGCCGATCGCCAGGCGGATGCCGATTTCGCGGGTGCGCTCGGTGACGGAGACCAGCATGATGTTCATGATGCCGATGCCGCCGACGAGCAGGCTGATCGCCGCGACGGCACCGAGCAGGCCGGTCAGCAGCGTCGTGGTGCCGGTCATCGCCTCGGCGATCTGGGTCATGTCGTTGACGTTGAAATCGTCCTGGCGGCCGGGCACGATCTTGCGGCGCTCGCGCAGAAGATTTTCGACATCGGACTGCACTTTGGCTGTGGAGACGCCGTCGCGCGCCGAGATGATGATCTGCGGCACGTTGCTGTTGCCGCTGATGCGTCGCTGGAACACCTTGACCGGCATGATGACGACATCGTCCTGGTCGTTGCCCATGCCGGACTGGCCGCGCTTGGCAAGCACGCCGATGACCGGGCATGAGACCTTGCCGACGCGGATCTGCTGGCCGGTGGGGTCGGCGCTGCCGAAGAGCTGCGAGCGCACCGTCTCGCCGATGATGCAGCGCGCCTGGCCGCGTTCCTCGGCTGGGGTGAAATTGCGGCCGAGCGCCAGGTTCCAATCCTGTGCGATGAAATAATCGTTGGTGGTGCCGGAGACGCTGGTGGAATGGTTCTGGCCGCCGAAAATCACGGTCGCCGTCGACTGGTTGAGCGGCGCCACCGCTCGCAGACCAGTGATCTGGTCACGGATGGCCGCGACATCCTTGACGCTGAAACGCTTGGCCTCGGAACTCGCCCGGCCGGGGCCGAACTGGCCGGGACGGACGAACAGCATGTTGGTGCCGAGCCGCGACAGCTCGGTCGAGACCTGCGCGGTCGTGCCGTTGCCGATCGTCACCAGCGCGATGACAGCGGCAACGCCGATGACGACGCCGAGCACGGTCAGGAACGAGCGCAGCATGTTGCGGCTGATGGCCCGCAGCGCCAGCTTCAGCGTCTCAAAGAACATGATCCGCCCTCCTCCGGTGCTCGACCTCAGTCTCCAGCTTGCCGTCGACGAAACGCAGCAGCCGCTGCGCATAGGCGGCGATATCGGGCTCGTGGGTGACCATGACGATGGTGATGCCCTGCTCGCGGTTCAGCCGCGTCATCAGATCCATGATCTCGACGCTGGTCTTGGTGTCGAGATTGCCAGTGGGCTCGTCGGCGAGGAGCAGCGCCGGCTCGGTGACGATGGCGCGGGCGATGGCGACACGCTGCTGCTGGCCGCCTGACAGTTCCTGCGTCTTGTGATGTTCGCGCCCGGTGAGGCCGACGAGCGCTAAGGCCTCGCGGGCTCGCTCGCGCCGCTCGCGCACCGCCATGCCGCGATAGATCAACGGCAGCTCGACGTTCTCGACGGCCGAAGTGCGCGACAGGAGGTTGAAGCCCTGGAAGACGAAGCCGAGCATGTGGCGGCGCAGCAGCGTCAGCTGGCTGCGGTCGAAGCCGCTGGTCGGAATGCCTTCGAAGATGTAGTCGCCGGCACTCGGCACGTCGAGGCAGCCGAGAATGTTCATCGCCGTCGACTTACCGGAGCCAGACGGCCCCATGATCGCGACGAATTCATGGGCGTTGATCGCAAGGTCGACGTGGTCGAGCGCGCGGATCGCCGCCTCGCCCTCGCCGTAGATTTTCGAGACCTGCCTGAATTCGATGAGCGGCGGGCTTGCCATCCGTCTCTCCGCCTAATTCGCACGCGTCGTGGCGTCGGTCACCAGTGCGTCGTTTTCCTTGATGTCGCCGGAGACGACCTGGGTGAACTGGCCGTCGGATGAACCGACCTGGATGACAACAGGCGCCGGGCGACCGTTGCGCAGCACCCAGACGCGGCGCTCAGCGCCCTTCAGCGCCGGACCGGCATTGTTGTTGCGCTGGCGCGGCGGGCCGAAGAGGCCGAAAATACCGCGGCCGCGCCTTTCCGCCTGTGCCGGGGCGTAGCGCAGCGCCGCGTTCGGCACCATCAGCGTGTCCTTGACAGCCTCAACGGTGACATCAGCCGTTGCCGTCATGCCGGGGCGCAGCAGCAGATCGGCATTATCGACCGACAGGACCGCCTTATAGGTCACGACATTGTTGACCACTTCGGAGGCGAAGCGGATCTGCTCGATCTCGGCGGGAAAGGTGCGGTCGGGATAGGCGTCGACTGTGAATTTCGCCTTCTGGCCGACAGCGATCTGGCCGACATCGGCCTCGTCGACATCAACCTGTAGCTCCATCTTCTTCAGGTCGCCGGCGATGGTGAAAAGGATCGGCGCCGAAAGCGAGGCTGCGACCGTGGCGCCCGGATTGACGGAGCGTGTGAGGATGACGCCGTCAATCGGCGATATGATTTTCGCTTTGGCGAGATTGACCTCAGCCAGTTGCAGGTCGGCTTCCGAGGCCAGGACCTCGGCCTCGTTGATCTGCTTGGCGGCGACGGCGGAATCATATTTGTAACTGGCGTCGTCGAGGCTCTGCTGGGTGGAGACGTTGCTTCTGACCAGGCTCTTCAACCGCTCGAGCGAGGTACCTGCCGATTGCATATCGGCATTGGCCTTGACGACGTTCGCCTTGGCCGAATTGAGCTTGGCGCGCGAGCTCTTCACATCCGCCTCGAGCTTGTTGGTATCGAGGAGAGCGAGCACTTCGCCTGATGTGACCGTGCTGTTGTAATCGACGTTGACGTCGCGAACCGTGCCGGAAAGCTCGCTTGATATGTCCACCTGCTCGGTCGGCTGCACGGAGCCGGTGGCAGTGACGAGCACCGTCAGGTCACCGCGTTTTGCTGGCTGGGTGTCATAGCTCAATTCGCTTTGCCCACGGCCCATATAGAAATAAGCGGCGACTGCGGCAGCAGCGATGAGGATCAGCAGGATGAGCAGGCGTCCGCGCCAGCGGCTGCGCTTGCCCTGCCGTCCCGATGCAGCAAGGACCGCGGCGAGATCGGACGCTGCGCCTGTCTTTGCTCCGGTTTCGCTGCCGCTTACGATCTTGTTCATGTCGTCCTCAATCAGTCAGTGGCCGCTTGCGGCCTCTGCGACGAAATAATCACAGTGCAGATGAACCGGCGATTAGCGTTGCCGCCGAACTGGCACGGAATTGCGGATGGGTGAAATGAAATATTGGTAAGAAAAGTCAAGTTTCGGTGCGATTGAGCATGTCGCGCAAAACTGTGCGGAGGTTTTGCGATAACGACATGCGGCAAATCAAAGATCTAAAGCGTGGCAAGCGATCTCGATCGCGACGCGCTTCAGCGCCCATCAATTCGTATCCTCGGCAAATTGGCCCGCGCCGGGCAAAGGATGCAGCCACGGTTCACGCCGCTTGATCCAGACTTCATAGCCGGGCGCAAGGTCGGTCGGCGGAGTGTCTAGGGACCCCAGGCGGATTTCCGCCTCGTCTTCCCTGAGGCAGAAAAGCCTGCCGCCGCAGGTGGGGCAGAAGCTGCGGCCGGCGAAAGTGGCGATCTCGCCGCTGTGGGAAAAAGCCTGGCGCGGCCAGACCGCGAAGAAGACGAAGGCGGAGCCGCTCGATTTGCGGCAATCGGCGCAGTGGCAAAGGCCGGTGCGCAACGGCTCGCCCTCCACACGATAGGCGACCGCCCCGCAAAGGCAGCTTCCGGTTCGGATCCTCATGGTGGGCCGTCAGGCGTCGAGATTGGTCGGCAGGCTCGGCGGGCGCCGCTTTGCGGCCATCAACAGGTCGAGTTCGGTGGCCGATGGGCCGAACTTGTCGTAGAGGCGCTTTGCCTCCTTGTCGTCCAACCGGTATTTCCTGGCAAATTCGCCGATGCTGTAGGGGCGGCCACGCAACACTCTTCGCGCCGGGGTCGCCGTATTCGGTGCGTCGGTCATAGGTTTCTCCTTTCGTCACGTCCCCTTTAAGCTAGTGCGACCTGTCGATTTGGAAAGAGCCGGCGCGCCTCGTCCAGGCTTCAGGCATGGGGGAATGCGGTTGTTTTCCTGGAACCTTTTCGCCGTTATGCGCATTTTCGGACCGAGGTTGCGGGCCGCGCCAAGCGGACGCGGCGGTGCTGGAGAACATCGGGATTTTTCCGCTTTCTCCCGATGGTCAACGAAATGGCAGTCGAGCTCCCGACCCGCCCGGTTCGCTTCCTTATCTCCTTCTTTTCGAGCGGAGATCACGAAATATTAAAATCCGGAACACATCCGCTGGGAGCCGGTTTTCCCATCGAGGTCGACGTGGCCTCGTTCAAACCCAAGGAGAACCGAATGGCAAACCAAGGTGGAACCCATGAACAGCACGTCAAAGCTGGACAGCAGAGTCACAAGAACGACTCTAATGCCCGCAGCGCCTCAGTTGGCCGCGACGCGCAGTCCAGCGGAACCCGCGGCGGCAGCCATGAACAGCATGTAAAGGCTGGCCAACAAAGCCACAAGAACAGCCACTAAAGCTCTGTTCTTATATGAAATTCGGCCCGCGCTTCGGCGCGGGCCTTTGTTTTGGGCTTGTTACACGCATGTCGTTATCGCAAAACCGCTGCACACTTTTGCGCGCCATGCTTTAGGACAGACGCCGGCCGTCCTCGCCGAAGAGGTGCAGTACGTCGGGATCGAGATGCAGCGGCAGGCTGTCGCCTGATTTCATCCGCTGCTGGCCGGCAAAGACAGCGATCAGCTTCTTCCCGCCTGCGTCGGCATGAACCACCGTCTCCGAGCCCAGCTCTTCGACAAGGGTGACGCGAGTGTCCAGCCTGCTCGCTGAGCCCTCGCCGGCAAGCGTGATATGTTGCGGGCGGATGCCGATGCTGACCCTTTCGCCAGCCGGGCGGGCCTCCTTGGCAATGACGGAAAGTCGATGGCCGCCGACGGTTTCGACCTCAGCGAAGCCGCCCCCGTGACCAACAATCGCACCTTCGAGGAAATTCATGTGCGGCGCGCCGATGAAGCCGGCGACGAAGCGGTTGGCCGGCTTGTTGTAAAGTTCCAGCGGTGTTCCCACTTGCTCGATCCTGCCGCTTCTCAAGACGACGATGCGGTCGGCAAGCGTCATCGCCTCGACCTGATCATGGGTGACATAGATCATCGTCGCCTTCAGGCGGGCGTGAAGGGCCGCCAGTTCGGCCCGCATGCTGACCCTGAGTTCGGCGTCGAGATTGGATAGCGGCTCGTCGAGCAGGAAGGCATCCGGCCGCCGCACGATGGCGCGGCCGATCGCCACGCGCTGGCGCTGTCCGCCAGAGAGCTGGCCCGGACGGCGCTGCAGGAAAGGCTCGATCTCCAGCATGCGCGCAGCGTCCATGATGCGCGCTTCGATCTCGGCTTTGGCCACCTTGGTGTTCTCGAGCCCGAAGGCGAGGTTTTCCCTGACACTCATATGCGGATAGAGCGCATAGGACTGGAAGACCATGGCCAGGCCCCGATCGGCGGCGCTGATAGCGGTAACATCCTTGCCGTCGATGGCAATGTTGCCGCCAGTCGGCTTATCGAGGCCGGCGATGAGGCGCAGCAGCGTCGATTTCCCGCAGCCGGAAGGGCCGACGAAAGCGACGAACTCGCCGTCGTTGACATGAAGCGAGACATCGCGAATGACCTCGACGGCGCCGAAATTCTTGACGATGTTCGTGAGTTCGAGCCCGCTCATGCACCCTCCTGTTTTTATATGTAAGCCGGTCTATTTCAGCCCCGAGCCGGCGATGCCTGTGGTGATGAAACGCTGCAGGAAGACGAAGATCAGCACGACCGGGATCATCGAGACGACGGTCATGGCGAGGATGTAGTGCCATTGCACATTGAGCTCGCCGGCATAGACGTTAAGGCCGACCTGCAGCGTATAGAGTTCCTTGCGCGAGAGCACGATCAGCGGCCAGAGGAAGTCGTTCCAGCGCCAGACGACCGAGAAGATCGCCAGCACTGCGAGAGCCGGCGCAGACAGCGGCAGGATGATGCGCCAGTAAATCTGCCATTCGCTGGCCTTGTCCATGCGCGCGGCGTCGAGCAATTCGTCGGGGATCGTCAGCATGTATTGCCTGAGCAGGAAGACTCCCGTCGGGGTGGCGACCGTCGGCAGGATGACGCCCCAGAGGCTGTCGAAGAGGTTCAGCGTGCCGATGACGGAATAGAGCGGCACGACGATGACCGAAAGCGGCACCATCAGCGTCGCCAGGATCATCAGCATGACGGCGGTGCGGCCAGGGAACTGGTATTTCGACAGCGCGAAGGCGGCCATGGAATTGACGAGCAGCGTAATGGCCGTCGCCACGACGGTGACGAAGACGGAGTTGCGCAGGAACAGGAAGAAATCGAAGCGCTGGAAAGGTTCGGTGTAGTTGCCGCCGGCAAATTCGACCTGGCGCACCGGCGTGCGGTCCTTGATATTCGCCTTGACGATTTCGCCCGGCTGTTTCGGATCGACCATCTGGCCGATGATGCCGATGCGGCGGACTTCAGCGAGCACACGCGTGCTGCCATCCGGCATTGCGACATTATAGAGCGGCAACGGCTTGTCGTATCCCGGCACCACTGCCTGTTCGGTGACATAGGGCAGGAAGGAGGGCGGGAACTCGGCAAGGGCCGCCGGCGTCTTGAAGGAGGAGAAGACCAGCCAGACGGCCGGGCCGAACATCAGGAAGACGCCTGAGATCAGCCAGATCCAGGTGACGACATCCGTCCAGTGCCAGCCTCGGCCGCGGCGGCGGAGCAGAAACGCAGAGACTGCGCTCATCGGCGTGCTCCCTTCTTCTCGTTGCGGCTGCTGACGCCGAGCTGGACCAGCGTCAGGATGACGAGCACGATGCCCATCAGGATCGAGGCGGCGGAAGCCAGCCCCGGATTGCGCAGCGAACTCGCAAAGCCGGTCTCGTAGATATACTGGGTGATGTACATGGTGCTGGTGCCCGGCCCGCCGCCGGTCAAAACGAAGACCTCGTCGAAGATCTGCACGGCGCGGATCAGCGCCAAGACCAGCACGACGACGAGGTTCGGCATCAGAAGCGGCAGGGTGATGCGCCGGAAGATGCGGGTCGGACGGGCGCTGTCCATCGCCGCCGCCTCGTAGAGATCGCGCGGGATCGCCTGCAGGCCGGCGAGCAGGATCAGCGCATAAAAGCCCATATGCGCCCAGACCGAGACGAAGACGGCGAAGAAGAAGGCCCAGAAACGATCGCTGAGCCAGGAGAAGGGCTCGAAGCCGAAGGGGCTCAGCGCATAGTTCAGCAGGCCCTCGCGCTGCAGGATCCATTTCCAGATCAGGCCGACGACGACGGGCGACAGCAGCACCGGGAAGAAAAAGACGGCGCGCCAGAAGCCGCGATTGGAAAGCTCGCGGTTGAGGATCAACGCGGTTGCGAGCGCCGCGATCAGCATCACCGTGACCTGAAAGACGACGAAGACGGCGGTGTTGCGCACGGCCGCCCAGAAAGTGTCGGCGGCACAGGTCGAGGGATCGAGATAGCTGCGGCAATCGAAGAGGATGCGGTACTGGTCGGCGCCGACATAGGTCCTGTTCTGCAGGAAGATGGCGCTGCCGCTCGTCGTCGAATAGATGAAGTTGATGACCAGCGGCAGCAGCACGAAGACAGTGAAGATCAGCATGTTGGGCGCCAGGAAGACGCCCGCCATGCCGTTCAGCCCGGTCAGTTTCTGCCAGCCACGCATGGGAATGTCGACGATCCCCATGGCAAGCCGGACAGGCGCCAAGAGCGCCTGCCGCAGACCGGTTCTCGCCGGTGGTTCAGAAGAAACCGTCTTCGCCGTCATCTGTTCTTCCGTCAGTTGCCGGCGACCTTGGCCTTGATGTCCTCGTCGATGCGGGCATAGGCGTCGTCGAGCTTCATTTCGCCGGCGATCACCTGGCTGATGCGGGCGACGATGGCGCTGTAGTAGGCATCCGACCACTTCCAGCCCGGCAGCTTCATGGCGGGTGCCGCCGTCTGGCCGGCCGCTTCGACGAAGGCCTTCAGCGCCGCCTGCACATGCGGATTGTCGGTCTTGAAGTCCATCTGGCCGGCGGCGACGCCCTTATGCGCGGGAATGAACAGGCTGCGTTCGGCAAATTCCTTCTGCACGTCGGCACCTGCCAGGTAATCCATCACCTTGGCGACGTCCTTCGGGTTCTTGGTGTATTTGACGGCAACCAGACCGGCGCCGCCCTGCATGCCGGAGCATGCGGCCGAACCGCAGGGGCTTCCCGCCATCACCCAGTCGAAACTGTCGCCGATCTTCTGGGCGAAGCCCGAGACCTGCCAGCTGCCCGAATAAAGATAGGCAAGGCCGCCATTGATGAAGTCCTCGGCGGCAGAGCGGTAAGTGGTGCCGGCAGCACTGACCCAGACATCCTTGTTGACGATGCCGTCCTCGTTCCACTTGACGAAGCGGCTGAGGAACTCCTTGGCGCCCTGATCGATCGGTGCCGGCTTGCCGTCGGCGGCGATATAGTTGGCGCCGTAGGAGATATTCGGGCCGGAAACGCGGTGGCCGGAGCGGTCGATCGCCATGGCGAAGACCTTCTGGCTGTCGGCGACCTTCTTGGCCGCCGCCGCCCAGTCGTCCCAGGTGGCTTTCGGGCCGGGGATCTCGACGCCGGCCTGCTCGAACAGCGTCTTGTTGACGAAGCCGCCGGTCAGCGTCAGCTGCGTCATGAAGCCGGTGATGGCGTTCGAGCCGTCCGGACGCATCCAGTCGGCCTGGGCGCCGAAATTATCCTCCCAATATTTCGCGTCGGTGAGGTAGGGGCGAAGATCGAGCCAGTGCTGTGCCGGCGCCTTCAGATTGGTGAGGCGGGCGATATCCGGCCCCTGCCCGGCTTCGAGCTGCACCGGCAGCTGTTCCTTGACGACGTCGTAGGAGACTTCGTCGAGGATGACGTTGACGTCAGGATTGGCCTTGGAGAAGCGCGACAGCAGATCCTTGATCACCTCGCCTTCGCCGCCATCGGAATACCACATGATGCGCACGTCGCCGGCATGGGCGGCAACGGAACTCAAGAGAACAGCAGCAAAAGCCGCGCCGATCGATTTCATTCTGGTCATTTTTTCCTCCTCTTGATCGAACAATTCCTGCGTCTGGCCGGTCCTCCACCTGCCGGACACGTCGTCTACGAGGCCGCGCGCCGAGGCTGCCTGGCCGGTATCTTCAGATGTACCGCGTCTCCTCGCACCGACCAGTCCGGCGGGCGAAGAATACGGCCTTCGGCACGCACGGTGCCGTCCTCTTCGAAAACGACCCGGCCATAATCCGGATCGATAACGATCAATGCGCCCTCGTCGTCGCGGCGGGCCGAAAGCGTAGCGAAACGCGCCTGCATGCCGTCAAGGCCAACCTCACGCCCGACATCGGAGAGACGGACGATCCAGCGGCCGTTGCGGCCGGCCAGACGCAGCTCGATATCCGTCGTCGGGCCTTGCTTTACCGGCTCCAATGCGCCGTTGCCGATCAGCATCGCAATGCCGTTGCCGGAACGGGCGAACGCCAGATTGCCGTCAACCACCGTGTCGTCGAAAGCCTCGAGCGGGAACCAGGCATGGGTGAAATCCGGCTGGCCCTCATGGATCTCGAAATCGAGGATCGCCAGATCGCGATACTGGTGCACGCGCGGCAATGTCCCGCAGCCGCCCCAGAAGCTCGGCCGGCCATAACCGAACTGGATGGTTTCGCCGGGATGGTTGATCCAGATCTGCGCTTCCGGCCGGTCGCCCAGACGCAGATGCAGCACGGTTTCCTGATAGCCCCAGGCGCCGGGACGATAATGGGCGATGGTGCCGAGCGCGGTGTCACGGGTCTTATAATGATAGAGGGCAGCGAAACGGTTTTCGCCCTGGGAAAAGGTCCATTCCTGCGCGTCGTCGGACTGGTGCGCCGCAATCGCCGCAAGTGCTTCTGGAAAACGCAGGCCATGATCGCGAATGCAGACGGCAAGCTGCGGCAAGGCGTGGACACGCCGGCCGTACCAGCCGCGGCCCCAGAGCAGCCGGGCGATGGCGGAGAGTTCGACCGAGCGGCCGGGGCGCAGCGTATGTTCGTAGGAGCGGCCCTGGCTACCGGTCAGCATGCCATGATGGGCCGAGCGGGCGACGATCTCCATCAGGCGGATGATGCTGGCGCTCGCGCGGTTGCGGATCGTCTCATCCGGCGCGCAGGCGGCGAGCGCCGTCAGGCCCTTGAGGTCGATCGGGAAATAGGGAACGGAATTCCACTCGGCCATTTCCCAGCGCTCGAAATGATCGAGCCAGGCGCGGACACGCTCTTCGCCGACCTGCATCTGCACGGCGCCGGTGCGGCCGGAGCGGACGAAGACGGCATCGGGGAAAAGCCTGCCACCGAGATAGGCGGCGGTATGGAAGAGAAGCGCGTGGTTTTCCGAAAAATACCACTGAACGTCGTTGCCGGGCTCATCCATCCAGTAGCGGTAATTGAGGACGGCGTGTTCGATCCTGTCGCGCAGCGCAGGTGATAGCAGATCGCTCCAGCGCGTATAGGCAAAGAGCAGCGGCACCAGCACGAAATCGGCGCAGTCGTGGCAATCCTCGATAACAGGCAGCATGGCCGAGATCATGGCCTCGGTTTCCTCGCCGCCCTGCCCCAGCGCGAGGCGCGCGAAAGCACAGACCGTGTCGGGCTCGGAATGGCCGGCGACCTCGGCCAGCGCCTCGGCGACGCGGTCCTCAAGGGCGGCGGGTGCCTCGCCCTGGCGCTCGGGATGACAGATCTCCACGCCGAGCGTGCGACCGAGAGAAAGCGCACCTGTTTTGAACGTAATCCGGAAATGGCGGAAATCGGCGGGCATATCGGCCGAGGCGCCGAGCGCCAGTTTCGTTGCTCCCGCTTCCAGCTCGAAATCATAGTCGAAGCGCTCGATCGACATGAAGTCGCCTTCGATCTCGACATGGCAGCTCAGCGCCACCGGCAGCGGCGCGGGAAAAAGGATGGTCACGTCGTCGCCGAGATAGGCGGTGCGGTCGAAGCGCATGCCTTCGAGGATGACCTCCAGCGCATCCGCATCGCCGGCGGCGATGGGAACAGGCACGACGGTCTCAACTTCCGGTCCATCGACATAATCCAGCTGGAAATAGAAGCGAGCGTCGCGCTCGGCGAGATCGTCGAAATAGACGCGGATCTCGTTGAGGCCGGCGGCCAGCTCGACCTCGAACAGCTGCTCGGCTTCGAGATTGCGCTCATAAGGCGCCATGAAGCCCTGCTCGCGGCCATTGACGAAGAGGATCGCGCCACCGCAGGTCGACAGACGGAGCGTCGCGGCCCCAGCAGACTGGACATCGAGGAAGGTGCGCGCCCAGCAGCCGATGCGTGTCGGGCGGAACCAGAAGCCGGAGAGATCGACACGCGGGGAAGCAAAGGGAAGCCACCAGCGGACAGCTTCGAATTCGGCAGCCGGTTGCGGCCGCCGGCCGGAGAAGGACTTTTTGAATTCGGTGCGGCAGGGATATTCATGCGGAATGAAGTTCTTCGTCTTGGTGACGAAGAAGAAGGGATCCATGCTGCCGTCCATCGGACGGTCGGCGACGTCATAGCGCTCCTGCCACAGGTCGGCGAGCTGCCAGTAGACGATCGGGCTTTCCTTCACCGTTGCACGGCGGAGATGAGATTGCTGCTCGGCGGTCATGCTTCAGCCCGCCCGAGAACAGCTAGAGCATGAGGTCGTCCGAAAACCGCTCACACTTTTCGGCATCATGCTCGATCCTTGGGACGCCGGGTAAAACGCCGACGCATGGACTGGCGGTCTAGCCACATTTCAAAGCCTCCCTGCTCTGCCGCTTGCCGCGGACTCCTCAGCAACAATTGTGCATAGGCATTCCATTTGCGCAATCTGAAAGATTTTTGCATAGTAACAGACAGCGAGGAGACGACATGGCGGCGGAAGAGAAAAAAGGCAGGCGCACGCGCCTCGACGACATTGCCGCCCGATGCGGCGTCTCGATCAGCACGGTGTCGCGTGCGCTGGCCGGCGAAAAGGGCGTCAGGCCGGAGATCCGCAAGCTGGTGCTGGAAACGGCAAGTGCGGTCAGCTACGCGCTGCCGGCCAGCGTTGCCGGCAAGAAGGTCATGCTCGTCGCCTCCGGCGCGGCGATGATCGACTATGTCCGCAACCAGTTCACGCTCTATGTGCTCGAAGGATTGAACGCGCGTGCCGCCGCCCTCGGCATCGAACTGGCGATGCGCCCCATTGCCGGCAAGGGGGATGAAGCCCGCGTCGTCGCCGAGATGCGTGACGATCCGAGCTTTGGCGGCATGCTGATCCTGACCGTCGACGAAGAGGAGATGCTGGCAGCGGCCGCTGATCTCGGAAAGCCCGTCGTGCTGGTCAACAGCGACGATCCCTATATGCGGCTTTCGAGTGTTACGCCCTGCAACCGTTCAGCCGCCTTCATCGCTGCCGAGCGGCTGATCAAGGCCGGGCATCAACGCATCCTGTTCATGCTGAGGCCGGGGCGGCGGACCATCGAGCGGCGCCTTGAGGGCTGGCGCGATGCCCTGCAGCATCATGGGCTGACGGCCGATGCCGATCTGGTGCTCGAAGTCGATGACTGGCTGCCGGAACTCGGCGCCGAGGCCGTCACCCGTCTTGTCCGCGAGAAAGGCCTCACCTTCACCGCCATCCTGACGGCGGGCGACAGTCTGGCCAATGGCGCGGTGCGCGGATTGCAAGCCATGGGTTATGCCGTGCCGCAGGACATCTCGGTGATGGGCATAGACGACCTGCCGCAGTCGGCCTTTCTCAATCCGCCGCTCTCGACGGTGCATATTCCGATGCGCGAACTCGGCGCCACCGCGCTCGATCTTTTGCGCGACATGATGCTCGGCCTTGCTGCCCCACGGCGGCGGGTCGAGCTTGCCTGCCATCTTGTCGAAAGGGGCAGCGTTGCGGCTGTCCGCATCCCTGCCGCAACGGCGGGCCGCTGAACCCACACCGCGATCGAGGATATCAAGCCTCGATAAAACTCGCCTCAAACAGTTCACGCGCATAGGCATCATGCGTGGTGCCGGCTTGCAGATCCGCTTTTGTGAGCTCGTCGACGAAGCAACCGTTCTTCATGATCAGCACCCGGTCGCACATATGGGCGATGACTGCGAGGTCGTGGCTGACAAGCAGATAGGTCAGGCCCTTTTCCTCGCGCTGATCGGCAAGCAGGTTGAGGATTTCGGCCTGGACCGAGACGTCGAGCGCCGATGTCGGCTCGTCGAGCAACAGGATGGGCGGCGACAGGATCAGGGCCCGGGCGATTGCCACCCTCTGCCGCTGGCCGCCGGAAAGCTCATGCGGAAAACGGTTTGCGAAGCTCGCCGGCAAACCCACCTGGATCAACGCCCTCTCGACCTTCGACCAGATATCCGAATGGCGCATGGCGCGCAGCGGCTCGGCCAAGGCGGTGCCGATACGATGGCGCGGATGCAGGGATCCGTATGGGTCCTGAAACACCATCTGGGCAAATTTCAGCTCCTCGCGGGAGCGCTTCTTGCCGATCGGTTTGCCGCCAAGCTCGATGTGACCGGTCCAGCCGGCCTCCATGCCGGCGAGACACCGCAGCACCGTTGATTTACCGCATCCGGATTCACCGACAATGCCAAGCGTCTCCCCCTGGCCAACCTGAAAACTGATGCCCCTGACGACATGGTTGCTTGATTTGCCGGAGGCAAAGACGACATCGAGGTCACGCACATTGATCATTGCGCCGTCTCCAGATCGAGTTTCGTCCTGTCGAGAACCGCAAGCCGGCGAACCGGTTTCCTGGGGTCGGGCAGCGCAGCGATCAGCCCGCGGGTATAGGGATGGCGCGCCTCCTCGAGACGGGTCAGCGTTTCCACGATCCGGCCGGCATACATGACGATGATGCGCTCGCAAAAAGCTGCCACCATGCGAATGTCATGGCTGATCAACAGCAGTCCGGAATTGTTCTCGCGCACCAGTTCATCAAGCAGCAGCAGCACGTCCTTGCGGACGCTGACATCAAGCGCCGAGGTCGGCTCGTCGGCGATGACAAGCTTCGGCCGCGCCAGCAGCATCATGGCGATCATCACGCGCTGGCCCATTCCGCCCGAGATCTGATGCGGATAAAGCGCCATGACCCGCTCCGCATCGCTGATGCGCACGCGCTCCAGCATGGCGCGGGCAGCCTCATGCGCCTGTTTCTTATGAAGACCGAGGTGAAGGCGGGCGGCTTCGGCGATCTGTTTGCCGATCGAAAGCACCGGATTCAGCGAATAGCGCGGATCCTGCATGATCAGCGCGATGTCCTTGCCGCGCAGCGCACCCATCTGACGTTCGGTCTTCGACAGCAGTGAACTGCCGGCGAGATCCAGACGCTCGGCAGAGACCACCGCGGCCGGCGGCAGAAGACGCATGATGGCGCGACCAGTCGTCGACTTGCCGGAACCGGATTCTCCGACGATCCCGACGCGTTCGCGCCCGACGTCGAAACTGACATTGGAGACGGCGGGCACGGCACCCCGGCCGAAACGGACGCTCAATCCTTCGACGGAAAGAACGGGCTGCAGATCACGATCTTGCATGGCGAGGATCCAGAATGTCGCGCAGAGCATCTCCGGCGATGTTGAAGGCAAGGCTGGTGAGGAGGATGGCGATACCCGGCATCACGGCAACCCACCAATAATCCAGCATGAACTTGCGGCCGCTGGAGATCATCGCGCCCCATTCCGGGGCCGGCGGCTGGGCGCCAAGCCCGAGGAAGCCAAGCGAAGCTGCGGTCAGAATGATACCCGCCATGTTGAGCGTCAGGCGAACGATGACCGAGGGAACGCACATGGGCGCGATATAGAGCAGAAGAATGCGCATCGGCGAGGCGCCATAAAGGCGGGCGGCGACCACGTAGTCGGCGTTTCTGACGACAAGGGCCTCAGCGCGCGCGAGCCTCGCAATCGGCGGCCATGCGGTCAGCGAGATTGCGATGATTGCCGTGGTCAAGCCCGCGCCGAGTGCCGCAGCAAAAGCCAGAGCCAGGATCAGCGACGGGAAAGAGAGAACGATGTCGGTGGCGCGCATCAGCAGCGCATCGGTGCGCCCTCCGAAGAAACCGGCAACGACGCCGATCAACAGGCCGATCGGCCCGACGATCAAGGAGATCGACAGCACGGTCTGGATAGTGATGCGCGTGCCGAAGATCAGGCGGCTCAAGATGTCGCGGCCAAATTCGTCCGTGCCTGCCAGGTGCGCGAGGCTCGGCGGCTGCAAGGCCTCGCCAAGCGACTGTATGGCCGGATCGTAAGGCGCCAGGAGCGGCGCGAAGATCGCGATCAAGCAAAGCAGACCGAGGATGACAAACCCTCCAAGACCAAGCGGCTCGGCCGCCAATTTGCGGCCGGCGCGCGCAAACGACGCCGCGATACGGGTCGACACACTTGGAGGGCGGATCTGAATCTCGCTGCGGATGACATCGCTCATCGGGCCGCCTCCCGCATGCGCGGATCAAAGACGGCGTAAGCGACGTCGGCCAGGAAGTTCAACAACATGA
Organism: Rhizobium sp. 01N447_2; assembly: GCF_056399245.1. Classification (NCBI taxonomy): domain Bacteria; kingdom Pseudomonadati; phylum Pseudomonadota; class Alphaproteobacteria; order Hyphomicrobiales; family Rhizobiaceae; genus Rhizobium; species Rhizobium sp. 01N447_2. The sequence goes on along the minus strand of NZ_JBFTQY010000028.1, from coordinate 47,949 downwards.
AAATGAATCCCACAATGATGGTGCCGGCGACAATGGCGTTCATGTCGCCGATCATCAGCGCGTTGGTCATGTACTGGCCAATGCCCGGCCAGGAGAAGACGATCTCGGTCACGACAGCGCCCTCGAGCAGACCGCCGTAGGATATGGCAAGGATGGTGATCAGCTGCACCGCAATGTTCGGCAGGACGTGGTGCCAGATCGTGCCGAGCGGGCTCACACCCTTGGCTCGGGCCGCGATGACATAATCCTGGCTCAACTGTTCCAGGGTGAAGCTGCGTGTCATGCGGGTGATGTAGGCCATCGCCGCATAGGCAAGGATGACGGCCGGCAGAATGATATGGCCGAGCGCATTCCAGAAGATTTCCGTCTCGCCCTGCAGCAGGCTATCGATCAACAACAGGCCGGTTTTCGGCGTGACGAGGCCTTCATAAAAGACATCGATCCTGCCCGGCCCGCCGACCCAGTTGAGGCCGGCATAGAAGATGACGAGCCCGACGATGCCGAACCAGAAAACCGGGATCGAATGACCGACGAGCGCGACCACGCGGGCCGTCTTGTCGATGAAGCTGTCGCGAAACAGCGCCGCGACCAACCCCAGCGGGACACCGACGAAGGTCGAAATGATCACCGCTAGCGTCGCGAGTTCGAACGTTGCGGGAAAAGCTTGGGCAAGGTCTGAAGAAACGGGATTGCCGGTGAGGACGGCCGTGCCAAAATCACCATGCGCCAGCCCGTTGAGATAGAGGAAAAACTGCTGGTAGATCGGCAGATCGAGCCCCAGGCGCGCCCGCATCGCCGCATAGGCGGCGGGATCGGCGAGCTCACCGACAATCGCACCGACCGGATCGGTGGGCAAGACGCGGCCGATCACGAAGGTCACACATAAGAGGATGAATAGGCTGACCAGCAAATGCGCCAGGCGTCGGCCAAATTCGGCTACGGAGAGTTCCTTCATGATCGGCTGTCCTGGGAGTATTACTGGGTTTCGACCTTGGTCACGTTCTCGAGACGCGTCAGCTGAGACGGATGCCCCACATATCCCTCGACCTTGCTGTTGAGGACGATCGGCTCGAAGCGCTCGAAGAGCGGAAGCACCGCCGGCTTCTGTTCGACGAACAGCTTCTGCATCTGAACATAGATTTCGCCACGCTTCTTGGCGTCCGGCTCCATCGATGCTTTCGCCGTCAGGGCCGTGAGTTCCGGGATGTCCCAGGCCGAGCGCCAGACGAAATTGCCGGCATTGTTGGCTTCCTTCGAGTTGTCGGGATTGGAGGAAAACTGCTCCATCGAGCCGAGGACGTTCGGCATATAGGCGCTGGTCTGCGGGATCAGCAGATCGAAATCCCTGGCGCGATGGGCGGCGATGATTTCCGAGCCGTTGCCCTGCTGGATGGCGATCTTGATGCCGACCTGAGCAAGCGATGCCTGGATGGCGGTGGCAAGATCGATGCGCGGCGTTTGCGCGATGGTCTTCAGCGAAAGCGAGAAGCCGTCCTTGAAGCCTGCCTCGCTCAGCAGCTGCTTGGACTTTTCGACGTCGAGATGCCAATCGGGATTCGGGATGGCATATTCGAAATTCTCCGGAACGGGAACGTTTCTGGCCCGGCCGTAAGGACCCATGATGGTCTTTTCGATGCCCTTATAGTCGATGCCGTAGGCAATGGCTTCGCGAACCTTCGGGTTGGAGAGGTATTTGTTGCCGGCATTCATCGACAGCACGTAGAATCCGCCCGTCGGAATACGCTGGATGGCAAAGCCTTTCTTGCTCTGAAAGGTCGCGAGATCCGAGGCGGTCAAGGCGCTGGCAATATCAATATCGCCGCGTTCGAGCATCAGCCGCTCGACCTGGCTTTCAGGCACATGCCGGACGATGACGCGACGCATCTTCGGCGCGCCGGCCATATAGTCCTTATTCGCATCGAGGATCACCAGTTCGTTCGGAGACCAGCGATTGAGGGTGAACGGACCGGAACCGGCCGAATGGGTTCGCATCCAGGCGTTTCCGTAGTCGTTGTCGACGGCGTGGCTCTCGACCTCGACGCTGTCGACTACGCTGGTGGTGGTCGTCGTCAGCCGGTAAAGCAGAAGCTCTGCCGTCACCTGGTCGGAGAGATCGATCCGCACCGTCTGGTCATCGACGGCCTTGACGAGCTTTTCGACATTGTCCTTGTCGTAACCGACGCGCTTGAGGTTGGCGGCGGCGGCCTGGTCCATCTTCAGGAGCCGCGCCAATGAATAGACGACATCCTTCGAGGTGACCGGGTTGCCGGAGGCGAAATTGGCCTTGCGCAGCGTAAACGTGATGCCCTTGTCGTCAACCTTCCAGCTTTCCGCCAGCTGCGGAAGGATCTTACCATCAGCCGTGCTGGCGACCAGTCGATCGTAAAGATTCGACATGATCTCGACCGCCTTGCCTTCGGTCGCCTGCTGCGGATCCAGCGACAGAACCTGCGCAAGCGATGTGCCGACCACCAGCTGGTCCTGCGGGGTGGCAGCCTGCGAGAGCGGTGCAGCGATCGTCAGGGCGCCGATGACGGCGCCGACGAACAAGCCTTTAGAAAAATGCTTCATTGTCAGTCCTCCCTAGACTACTATAAAAGACATATTATGTCGCCCGTATGTCGTATTATGATTTATCGAAGTCTGATATGATTTGCAAGACCCGAGCGGGAGACTTGATGCAAAGGAATTGGGGAACGGACAATGACAACATTCGGCGGTGGTCGGCAAAGACTGGCGCAACAGGTCATCGATCAGCTGAGGGCGCAAATCGAGACGGGGACGCTGCGTGTTGGCGATCAGTTGCCGACCGAGCCGCAGCTTGAAGCGACATTCGGCGTCAGCCGTACCGTGGTGCGCGAGGCGATAGCCGATCTGCGGTCGGCAGGCTTCGTCAAGCCGATCCAGGGCAAAGGCGTTTTTGTCGCGGATCCGAAGGCGCATTCGGTTCTGTCACTGACGCCGGTGGAAATCAAAAGCATTCCGGAAACCCTGGAATTGCTGGAGTTTCGTATGGCGGCCGAGGGTGAAGCGGCGGCAATTGCCGCCTATCGCCGCACAGCCGAGCAGGAGGCGGCAATCCGTGAGGCCAACCGCAGAATGGCGCACCTGATCGAAACCGGACAGCAAACCGTGGAAGCGGATTACGCCTTCCACATGGCGATTGCCGCCGCCACGAACAACCGATTCTATGTCGATGTCCTGCGCCATTTCGGCCCTAGAGCCATCCCCCGCGGTCAGTTTCCGACACTGCCTGAGGCCAATGACCGCAGCTATCTTCAGAAGGTTTATGCCGAACATGTCGAAATCCTCTCGGCAATCGCCGATCAGGATCCCGAACGCGCCCGCCAGGCAATGCGCGCCCATATGCTGGCCAGCCAACGCCGCTACCGCATGCTTGCCGAGCAGCAATAGGGCTCGACACTCTTCAACATTCATATTATGTCATATGACATTGTGTAATTTCGAAAGAGACTCAAATGTATCTGGGAACACAGGTCGCAGCGCGGGATGACGACGATTATCGTATCTTCGCGCAACTGGGTGTGAAGCATATCAACGCCGACCCGGCGGGAAAGCCGAGCAGTTGGACGCTCTCCGATCTCGAACGGCATCGCGACAAGGTCGAAAGCTTCGGCCTGATCCTCGACATGATCCAGTTACCCCTGCCCTCGCAGCCGATCGAGAAGGCTTCCTATCCCGATATTCTGCTTGCCGGCCCCGAGCGCGACAGACAGATCGATGCCGTCTGCAAGCTGATCGAGAATGCCGCAGCCGCCGGCATTCCTGCGGTGAAGTACAATCTCAACTTGATCGGCATTCCCCGTACTCCGGATGAACCGGGACGCGGCGGATCGCTGAATGCCAGTTTCCGCTGGGACAAGACGGATCAGCAGGCCGAGCCCGGCCTTGCCGGCGTGCTTTCCGAGGACGAAAACTGGGAACGGATCGACTATTTCCTCGAACGCGTCGTTCCTGTCGCTGCAAGCAACCGCGTCCGGCTCGCCTGCCATCCGCACGATCCCTATACGCCGCCGGGTTATCGCGGCGTCACACGGGTGCTGGGTACGGTGGAAGGCCTGAAGAAATTCGTGCTGATGCGCGAAAACCCGTATCACGGCCTCAATTTCTGCCAGGGTTCGATCGGCGAGATGCTGGAAAATCCCGGCAAGGAAATCGACGATGTCATTCGCTGGTTCGGCCAGCGCGGCAAGATCTTCAATGTTCATTTCCGCAATATTCGCGGCGGCAAGCTGTCCTTCATGGAGACCTTCCCTGAAGAAGGCGACATGGACATGGTCCGCTCGGCCAGGATCTACAAGGAGGTGGGCTTCAAATACATGCTGATGCCCGACCATGTGCCGACGGTCAGCGGCAAGGATCCCACCGCCACCGCATTTGCCTTCTGCTACGGCTATATCGCCGCACTTCTGCAAGTGCTCGAGAGCGAGTGAGCCGGTTTTCAACACGTCAAGAATAGGACTTCATGATGAACCCGATTGAATTGAAGAAGGCCGTTGGTAGTGGTCTCCTGTCGTTTCCGGTTACGCATTTCGACGATCAACTCAAGTTCGACGAAGCTAGATATCGCCGTCACGTCGAATGGCTTTCCGGTTATGACGCTGCTGCACTGTTTGCCGCCGGCGGCACCGGGGAGTTCTTCTCTCTCAATCCGGCCGAGATTCCGCAGGTTGTCCGGGCCGCCAAGGCGTCGGCCGGCAAGACGCCGATCATTTCGGGAACCGGCTACGGCACCTCGCTCGCCATCGAGATCGCCGTCGCGGCCGAAAAGGCCGGCGCGGACGGACTGCTGCTGTTGCCGCCCTATCTGATGTTTGCCGAACAGGCGGGCCTCATCGCCCACGTCAAGGCGGTTTGCCAATCGGTCGGCATCGGCGTCATCGTCTATAACCGCGACAACGCCATTCTGACCGCCGACAGCATCGCGCGCCTGGCGGAGGAATGCCCGAACCTGATCGGCTTCAAGGACGGTGTCGGCGATGTCGACAAGGTGATCGAGATCACCACCCTGCTTGGCGACCGTCTCGTCTATGTCGGCGGCATGCCGACCCATGAGGTTTATGCGCAAGCCTATTTTGCTGCAGGCGTGACGACCTATTCATCGGCCGTTTTCAACTTCGTGCCTGCGCTTGCCCAGCGCTTTTACGGCGCCTTGCGCACCGGCGATCAGGCAACCGTCGACGAGATCCTGAAAGGCTTCTTCTTCCCCTTCGTCGCCTTGCGCAACCGCAAGAAGGGATATGCCGTCTCGATCATCAAGGCCGGCCTTCGTGTCCTCGGGCAGAACCCAGGCCCCGTGCGCCCGCCTTTGACGGATCTTACCCAGGAAGAGCTCGCGCTGCTGGAAAAGATCGTCCAGGCCAACGGCGTCACACGGATCGCGGCGGAATAATATATCGCGGCAGTAGGCCGCCGGGTGGCCCGGCGGCCGTCCGGTTCGCACCAACAACAACGGACATCGGCTCGGCCTTGGATAGACGACCGCCACGGGGCAGGAAGCGGACGGGCCGCTCGAGGCACAAATTACCTAAAGAGCAGACCTTCAGGCACCCTGCGTGCATCATCTTGAAAGCAAGCTGTTGCTGTCGTTGGTTTCCAGCGCAACGGCTTTTCGGAACAGCGGCTACGGACAGCGCCGCACTGGCAAACGCCGGAATAGCACTCAGCCATCGGGCCCCCTCACCGCCCATGAGGTGGTGTCGTGATCGGGGTGCTGGTTGGTGCTCTCCTTGATCGCCGCGGCCCAGTCGGCGCCGTTGTTTTCGGTCGCACCGGTATTTTCTATGCCCGTGATCGTATCGAACCATGCCACCATGTTCTCGGTGCAGGTATTGGCAAGCGGCGAGAAGGCGTGCGGATCGTCAAGCGAACCGATCATCAGGTTGGTGCGACCGTTTTCGAGGTGGTGGAAGAACAATGGCGTGCCGCAATTGGCGCAGAAGCCGCGCTCGACAAGCTCCGAGCTCTTCCAGACGCTCGGCTTGCCGCGTGTCCAGCTGAGCGCTTCATCGGGCGCGGCGACGAGCGCGGCAAAGATGTTGCCCGAGGCTTTCTGGCACATGCGGCAATGGCAGAGATGCGAATTGTCGAGCATAGCGGTTGCGTGGTAGCGCACGGCACCGCACTGGCAGCCGCCGCTCACCTCCATTTCGACGCGTTTCATTTTTGCTCCTTCTTCAAGAGGCGGGTATGGGCTTAATCTCTTTTAGGTTTTCGTCTTTTGATCGTCCAGCCTCCCAGAGCGGATCCAATTCTGGTGTTAGTGGGCGTGGAATTCTGCTGATCAGTGTCGCCGGACCATCCGCCGGCACAGGACACGACCATAATTATCGCCAAACTCACTATGGCTTAGCCGCTCATCCGTCCGTTTCGGTCTTTTGAGCAAGCAGGTGCTGGCTATCCTCCCTATTCATTGGCCACCGAGTAGGCAGCAGCGAGTTGCTTGGCCAAGGCTTCAAGGGCTTCCGGGTAAGCTACGTCAACACATTGAAGTTTGGCGTCTCGCGCTGCCTCTAACATTTCCCTCTTGTCGCGGATCGAACGCTCGACAAATTTCTCGATGATCAAAGCCGCCGATTGAGTGGCGCCCTTGTAGCCGGCTTCTTCCATCATGCGGGAACGTAAGAAGTGGTCTTCTGCGTATAGGAACACGGTTCTGACGAGGCTTGGATCGAGTTTCGTCATATATTCTGGCCGCAGTGCTGACCCTTCGAGTATGAAGGGCTTCAAAAGCTGCCTCTGATTTTCGATGATCTGACATATGTACGGCCACATATTCTCGTGGTGAACCTTCAAAAACCAATGCACTGTATCGTCGGAGAGACGTGAATAATATTCAGCTACCTGGGGACGGAGCGTCGGCCACGGTCTACCGGGGTGGCGGCCCAATTTGTCGGTGGAAATGAGTTCCCTACCAAGCGAGACAGCCACGCTCTTTGCCAGTGTGGATTTTCCAACATGCGAACTGCCACCAATCAAAATCCCCAAGTGGTGTTGTTGCATTCTCTGACCTCCAATATCGCGATCAATTGGTAACTAATATTCGTAGTTGATGACTGCTCTTGGCTAATTGCCAGCGCTCCACGGCTGGTGGCGTTGCCGTGCATTCGCGGAGGCATTTCCAGAAGGAAATCCTCAGATAGAGCGCAGCTGGTGGTTTAAAAGTGCCGGAAGCTGGCTACACCCTTGGCATCAGTCCATACTGGTGGGTGCCAATCGCTCGGTTACGTTAAGGACGGCCCACATTGCGGGCCGATTCCGCCCAGGCGGCCATATCGGCATCACCTGTATGCGCGAAACCATCGGACTTGTTCAGCTCACAAATGATCGCGATCACCCACGGGAAAGGTGGCAGCAAACCGAATGAGGGGCTGGTTTCGGCGATCTCCTGGACCGAGGATTCGCATGCCCCAGCGATTCTTGTGCCTACAGCGCCACACCAGTACCGCGGTCAAACACATGCACCTGATCGCTGGTGATGCTGGCCTCGAAGACGGCGCCGTAACGGGCGGGGTATTCGCCGTCGACGATGGCGGTCACCTGCTGTCCGGCGAGGTCGAAGACGACATGGGTCTGAGCGCCTGTGGGTTCCACCAGCATCGTCCGGCCGGCGAGCGGCGTGCCGGCGGCGACGCCTGGAACGAGATGTTCGGGGCGCAGGCCGATGGTGATGGCCTGGCCGGCCTTGACCTTGCGGTCGGGCGCGATGCGGATTGCCGTGCCGTCTCCGAGGCGGGCGGCGGGTTCACCGTTTTCGCCGTCCACCGTGCCTTCGAGCATGTTCATTGCCGGCGATCCGATGAAGGCGGCGACGAAGAGATTGGCCGGTTTCCTGTAGAGTTCGAGCGGCGTTCCCTCTTGCTCCACCCTGCCCTGATTGAGCACGACGATGCGGTCGGCAAGCGTCATCGCTTCGATCTGGTCGTGGGTGACATAGATCGAGGTCGTCCTGACCTTCTGGTGCAAAGTCTTGATTTCCGAGCGCATCTGCACGCGCAGCTTGGCATCGAGGTTGGACAGCGGTTCGTCGAACAGGAAGACGGCGGGATTGCGCACCACGGCGCGACCCATGGCGACGCGCTGGCGCTGGCCGCCGGAAAGCTGGGCCGGCTTGCGGTCGAGGAGTTCGGCGAGATCCAGCATGCGGGCGGCCTCGGCCACCCGGGCCTCGATCTGCGGTTTGGCAACGCCGGCGAGCTTCAGATTGAAGCCCATGTTTTCAGCAACCGTCATGTGCGGATAGAGCGCGTAGGATTGGAAGACCATGGCGATGTTGCGTTCGCGCGGCGTCATGGCGTTGACGACCTTGCCGCCGATGGCGATGTCGCCGTCGGTGATCTCCTCGAGGCCGGCGATCATTCTGAGCAGCGTCGATTTTCCGCAACCGGATGGGCCGACGAGAGCGACGAATTCCCCATCCTCAATATGAAGCGAAATGCCGTGGATGACGTCGACGGCGCCGTAGGTCTTGCTGATATCGGTGAGTTCAACGGATGCCATGATTGCACTCCAACGGTTCGGCTCAGGACTTCACGGCGCCGGCGGTCAGGCCGGCGATGATGTGTCTCTGGGCGACGAAAAAGACGATGATGGTGGGAAGGATGGTCAGCGTGATGAAGGCCAGCACCAGCTGCCATTCCGTGCCGTACTCGCCGCGATAGACCATAATGCCGAGCGGCCAGGGATATTTCGATTCCGAGTTCAGCATGATCAGCGGCAGGATGTAGCTGTTCCAGCTGCCGACGAAGGAAATGATGCTGACGGTGGCGACGATCGGGCGCGAAAGCGGCAGCGAGATATGCCAGAAGAATCTGAGATAACCGCAACCGTCGACGAAAGCCGCCTGAAACAATTCTTCCGGAAGGTTGCGGAAATAGTTTCGAAACAGCAGGATGCTCATGCCAAGGCCGAAGGCCACCTGCGGCAGCACCACGCCCCAATAGGTATCGAGCAGGCCGAGATCGCGGATGCGGATGAACAGCGGCAGGATCGCGGTCGCCGCCGGAAACATCAGGCCGAGCAAGAAATAATTGAGCAGGAACGACGAGCCGAAAAAGCGGACATGGGCAAAGGCGAAAGCCGCCATGGACGAGACGATCAGCGTCAGGAGGACGGTAAGCGACGCGATCACCAGCGAATTGCCGATCTGCAGCCAGTAGCGTTCACCGAAGAGAATATCGGTGTAATTCGCCCATTGCCACTCCGTCGGCAGGCCGAAGGGATTGGTGCGCAGGTCGCCCAGCGTCTTGAAGCCGCCGAGCGCCGTCGTCAGCAGCGGCACGAGCACGATCGCGGCAATCAGGCTCAGCGACACATAGAGATAGACGCGTGTGGACGTGCTCATGCGGATGGAAGAGCTCAAATCAGTCATGGCGCATGAATATCCTTTTGTAACCGAAGGCGAGCGTCACGCAGATGATGAAGAGCACGACGCCGACGGCGCTGCCGAGGCCGACCTGCATGCGCATGACGCCATAGGTGTAGAGGAAGGTGACCATCGTCTGGGTGGAGTTGGACGGTCCGCCGCCGGTCAGGGGCATGATCATGTCGAAGAGCTGCAGCGAGCCGACGACGGCAAAGAAGATAGAAAGACGCAAGGTCGAGCCGAGCAGCGGCAGCGTCACGTAACGGAACTTCTGCCAGCCGGTGGCGCCGTCGATTTCGGCGGCCTCCAGCACGCTCTTGTCGACGGATTGCAGGCCGGCGATGAACAGCATCATGTGGAAGCCGAAATATTTCCACACGATCACCCCAAGCACGGCATAGATCGCCACATCCTTGTCGGCGAGCACATAAGGGTTGGCGAAGCCGAAGAAATTGGAAACGGCGGCAAACAGGCCATAGTCGCCGTCATAGACGAAGCGCCAGATAAGACCCGCGGCAACATCCGCCAGCACATAGGGCAGGAAGAAGATCAGGCGGTAGCCGACGACACCTGGAATGCGGTGCGCCAACATGGTGGCCAGCCAGATGGCGAGCGGCACCTGGATGCAGATCGAGATCACTATGATCAGGCCGTTATTGACCAGCGCCTGGGTGAAAGCCGCATTGCGGAACAGAACCTGGAAATTGCGCAACGCGATGAACTCGGTCGGCGTGCCGTAGCCATTCCACTTGTAGAGGCTGTACCAGGCCGCCTCACCCATCGGCATGATGACGAAGAGGGTGAAAAGCAGCAGCGCCGGCGGCAGGAAGATCAGCAGCACCGCCAGCCGGTCATGGGCGACGGAGCTCCTGCTGTTTGCGGCTTTTCTTGCCGGCCTTGCGGCCGTGGTTATCGATGGGACTGAGATATTGGCCATGGGTCCTGCTTTCGCGTCTCGTCGGCAGCAATGCTGGCGCTCCGAATTTTAGCGGAGCGCCAGGATGGGTCTGCAGGCGCTGGTTATTGTTCCAGTTCGAAAGCGTCCTGGATCATCTGGGCGCCGTCCTTGGAATTCATCTGACCGGAGACGATTTCCACCGACACGTCGTTGACGACACGGCCGACCGCAGCGCCCAGATCCTGGTCGAAATAGTTCTGATGCCAGGTGGAAGCGGCCAGCTGTTTTGCCGATTCGGCAAGCAGAGGGTTGGTGACGCCATCACCGGCGCCGACGGCAACCGGCAGAAGCATGCCGGCCTTGGCCATCGCCCGCTCATTGTCCGCGCTGGTCAGGAAGGCGAGGAAATCGATCGCTTCCTTGGATGCCTTCTTGGTGACGGCCCAGCCGTTCAGACCGCCGAGCGTATCGGTGGGCTTGCCGGCGCCGCCATCGACGGCCGGGAAGGCGAAACGGCCGATATTGTCGGGTGCGAGACCCTTGCCGTCGCCGGCATTCTTTCGCTGGTTGGCCTCGGTATTTTCAAAGCCGAGGATGATCGCAGCCTTGCCGTCACCGAACACGCCGAGCGCCTGCGGCCAGGTCGAGCCGAGATAGCCGGGCTGGAACGGTTCGAGCTTTCCGAGTTCAGCGAGATCGTCGCCGGCCTTGATGATCGAAGGATCGAGGAAACCTTCGCCCTGGCCGGTCTTTGCCGCTTCGAAAACCTTCTGTCCGCCTTCGCGCATGACGAGATAGCTCCAGTAGAAATGGATCGGCCACTTCTCACCGCCGCCACCGGCGATCGGCACGATGCCGGCTGCCTTGATCTTCTTCACCGTGTCGAGAAAATCAGCCCAGTTCTTGATGTCCTCGGCCTTCACACCGGCCTTGGCAAACAGCGCCTTGTTGTAGAAAAAGCTGACCAGACCGACCTTATAGGGAATAGCCCAGGTCTTGCCTTCGAATGTCAGGCCGCTGACCGAAGCCGGGCTATAGGCGCCGCGCAGTTTGCCGCCATCGGCATCGAGGGCCGGCGTCACATCCTGGAGCGCGCCGGTCTCGGACTGCTGCTTCAAGACGCCACCGCCCCAGCTGAAAAAGAAATCCGGCACGTCGTCGGACTGCAGCAATGTCGGAAGCTTGGCCTTGAAAGCCTCGTTTTCGAGGAACTGCATCTGGATATCGACGTCAGGGTGCTGGGCTTCGTATTTCTTGACGATCTCTTCCCAGGCCGCCACGTATTTCGGGTCGAGCTCGAGATGCAGCCACTTGACCACCGTCGCCGCAGACGCTGCGCCTGCCCCCGCCAGCAACATGCCGGCAGCCGCCGCCATGGATGCGATACGCCTGCCGCTAGGAACGGCGCTCTTGAAGCTAAAAGTCATGATTTTCCTCCCAGGGGCCTATCCTCACAATTTTTCCCCTATGCGGATTAATTCAACGGAGCTTTGGCATATTGTCAACCCAATGCCTCTATTTTTATCAAATGCGCTTGACATGACCACTGAATTCCCGACTATTTATTTCGTAACCCGTTAAAAATATTTGGGTTCCGCCCCAACGAAACGCTCGCCCGGCTAGTACCCATGAAGACTGCAGATCCAGAATTAATGCGCGCGATCAATCGCTTGAACGTGCTCGATACCGTCCGGCGCCATGGTCCGATCTCGCGGATAGAGATCAGCGAGCGTACCGAACTCTCCACCACGACCGTTTCGGCGATCACCGCCTCGCTGCTCGACGACGGGCTGATCCTGCCGCGGCACGAAGGCGATATCCGCAACGAGGCCGTGCGCGGACGGCCGCGGGTGGCGCTGGAACTCAATCCCGATGCCGCCCGCGTGGTCGGCGCCAAGATCGCTGCCAACAGGATGGTCTTCGTCGTCACCAATTTCCGCGGCGACGTGCTGTCGAAGCTTGCCCTGCCGATCCGCATCGACCGGCAGCCGATCGGCGTCATCGCCGACCTCGTCGAGGACGGCGTCAGGCGCTGCGTCGTCGATGCCGGGCTGTCGCTGGAGGATGTCGACAGCGTCTGCCTCGGCTTTCCCGGCGTTATCGAGCACCGCACCGGCTACATCAGAAGCAGCCCGATCTTTCGCGACACCAATGTCGACTTCGCCGCCGAGATGTCGACGCGGCTGGCAACACCGACCATTGTCGAAAGTGACGCGCACGCCATCACACTTGGCCATCACTGGTTCGGAAAGGCCCGCGATCTCGAAGATATGGTGCTGATTTCGCTGGAGCAGACACTGGGGCTCGGTGTCCTGCACGGTAACAGCCTGTTTCGCGGCGCCGGCGGCCTCAGCCACAATCTCGGCGACCTGGTGCTCGGCATGGGACCGAACGGCGTCGTCCGGCTCTTCAGCCAGGCCGGCGAAAGCGCGATCCTCGGAGAACAACAGGCTGATGGGCGTTTTGCCGAGGCCATCCGCCTCGGGCGTGGCATGAACCATGCCCAGGCGCTGATCAAGGCCGATGACGACCGGCTGATCAGCGCCGCCATCCGTGCCGGCGAAGCGGTGGGTTTGACCATTGCCAACATCGTCACGCTGTTTGCGCCGCCGCGGGTCATTCTTGTGGGGTCGAGCCTAGCGCTCGGCGAACCCTTTCTCAACAGCCTGCGCGATGCCTATGCGCTCGCCATTCCGCCGTCGCTGCGCGGGGTGAGCGAACTCGTCTTCGACGATTCGACCGATGATTTCTGGGCGCAGGGTGCCGCTGCGGTGGCGCTCTACGAACTCTATGAATCGCCCTGGAGCACGACGGGGCCGGCGCTCTGACGAGCGACACAATCAAGATCAATGGCAAGATCAATGGCAAGACCAATGGAGGAATTCATGGACAAGGTCGGTATCGGCATCATCGGATGCGGCAATATTTCGGGCGCCTATCTCACGGCGATGGCATCCTTTCCCATCCTCGACATCCGCGGCGTCGCCGACCTCAACCGGGAGCTGGCGGAAGCAAAGGCGGCGGAATTCAATGTTCCCGTCAAGACGGTTGAGGAGCTTTTCGCCGATCCCAAGGTCGAGATCATCGTCAATCTGACGATCCCGAAGGCCCATGTTGCCGTGGCGCTGCAGGCGCTCGATGCCGGCAAGCACACCTATTCGGAAAAGCCGCTCGGGATTAATTTCGCGGAAGGGAAAAAATTGGCGGAAGCCGCCAAGGCGAGGAATCTGCGCATCGGCGCTGCCCCCGACACTTTCCTCGGCGGCGGCCACCAGACGGCGCGTGGCTTGATCGACCAAGGCGTCATCGGCCAGCCGGTCGGCGGCTCGGCAACCTTCATGTGCCCGGGCCATGAGCGCTGGCATCCGAACCCGGCCTTCTATTACGAGGTCGGCGGCGGGCCGATGCTCGATATGGGTCCTTACTACATCACCGATCTCGTCAATCTTCTCGGGCCGGTTTCTCAAGTTGCGGGTTTTGCGACGACGCCGCGATCGGAACGGCTGATCACCAGCGAACCGCGAAACGGCGAGCGCATTCCCGTGCATGTGCCGACCCATGTCACCGGCATGATGGCCTTTGCCAATGGCGCCGTCGTGCAGATCGCCATGAGCTTCGATGTCGCCGGCCACAAACATGTGCCGCTGGAAGTCTACGGGACCGAGGGCACGCTGATCGTTCCCGATCCGAACAAGTTCGGCGGCCCTGTGGAATATCTGAAGAAGGGCGGTCCGTTCGAGGACCAGCCGGTCACATCGCCTTATGCCGACGGCAATTATCGCTCGCTCGGCGTTGCCGACATGGCGCATGCGATCCGCTCCAACCGGCCGCACCGCGCTAACGGCGATCTGGCACTGCATGTGCTCGAAGTCATGGAGGCATTCCACACTGCTGCTGCGACCGGCCGGACGGTCGCGATCACCACGGCAACGGAGCGCCCTGCCCCGCTGTCCGATTCCATCGTCGACGGACGGCTGGCGAAATAAATTTCAGGAGGAAAGACTATGCGTGAAGCACTGATCGTCTGGGGCGGCTGGAGCGGGCATGAGCCGCAGGAGTGCGCCGAAATCATCAAGACCATGCTCGAGGAGGACGGCTTCAAGGTCTATCTCGAACACGGCACCGAGGCGCTTGCCGACCCCTCCGTCCATGATCTCAGCCTCGTCGTGCCGATCATGACGATGTCGAAGATCGAGAAGGAGGAGGTGAAGAACCTCGCCACGGCGATCGAGAGCGGCGTCGGTATCGCCGGCTATCACGGCGGCGCCGGCGATGCCTTCCGCGACTCCGTCGATTACCAGTTCATCATCGGCGGCCAGTGGGTGGCTCACCCCGGCAACATCATCGACTATACCGTCAACATCACACGCCCCGACGATCCGCTCATGGAAGGGATTGCCGATTTTCCCTATACGTCAGAGCAATATTACATGCATGTCGACCCCTCGAACGAGGTTCTGGCGACGACCAAGTTCACCGGCGAACATGCCTACTGGATCGACGGCGTCGTCATGCCCGTCGTCTGGAAGCGGAAATACGGCAAGGGCCGCGTCTTTTATTCCTCGCTCGGCCATCAGGCCAAGGAATTCGACGTTCCCCAAATGAAGACCATCTTCCGCCGCGGCGCCAACTGGGCGGCGCGGTAAGGCTGGCCGATTCGTGGGGATAGCCGCACCTTACCGGGGTCGAGCCACTCGTCTCGACCCTCCGGCCCCTGTAAACGCGGCGGAGGACGTGCTTTTGCGAGATGTGGCGAGGGACGGAGAGGTCGCGGCATAATCTCTTCTCCCCTCGGGGAGAAGGTGCCGGCAGGCGGATGAGGGGGCCACACGGCACACCTCTCACATAATTCAGCTATCCTGCCACGCCGACGCCGAGATCCAGCGCCCTGAACACAGTCGAGACGATACCGACACGGTCGAGGCCTGCGGGGTCCGTGTTGTTGAAAAGACCGGCTTCGCCGGCCCCCTCATCCGCCCTACGGGCACCTTCTCCCCGCTGGGGAGAAGAGGGGATCGAGACGTTGCGGCATGTCCCCTCGGCCGGGCGGACGAAACCGACCCCGCGATCTCAGCCGATAATCAACGCCGTGCCATAAAGCCCCAGCGCAAACACCGTATGAGCCAGCAGATTGAAGCATCGGACCTTGTTCGGGGTAGGGTGTTTGGAGGCGGCCCAGCCGATGCCGAGGCCGGGCTGCAGCAGGAACCACCCTGCCCCGACGGTGACGATGCCGAAGATCCAGGCGGGAAGAAATGTCGGGGCCGTCAGCCAGGCCGAGCCCATGATGATGGCGAAGATCACCCCATAGAGGATGCCGACGGCGTAATGGCTGATCCAGCCGAGCGCCAGCTCATGGGCATAGGGCTCGGCATCGGCAATGCTCTCGTGAAAGACCTTGCCGCGGCCGAGGTGCCAGAACCAGCGTCCCACAGGTGCCCAGTTGGGCGCCGCCTGGCCGAACTGGGTGAGCAGGATTGCCCAGAGGTTCCGGCTGCGGTCCGCCCTCGCCCTCAGTTTCTCCGGCGCCATTGCCGATATCGCCGCTGATATCCTCGGCAAACTTCCGCATGAGCCGCACGAGTTCATTGAAGTCGTGTTCCTCCCAGCTCTCGAAGATGGCGCGGCCCATCCGCTCGCGGGCGACGTCGATGCGATCGGTCATTGCCTTGCCCTTCGGGCTGATGACCGCCTCGCGCACGCGGCGGTCGGCGGCGTTGCCGCGGCGCTCCACCAGATCGAGACTTTCGAGCTTGGCGACCTGACGGCTGACGGTGGTGTAGTCGCGCCCGGCGCGGTCGGCGAGTTCGACCACCCCGATCGGACCGAGCCGTTCGATCGTGACCAACAGCGGAAACAGCGCACGATCGAGCGAAATGCCCGCCTCGCGGACCATCTGCTCGTCGCGCTGCGGGCGGTTCATGACGCTGACGATCTCGATCAAAGCCCCATGCAGTTCGCGCAGTTTTTCACTGATATGTGTATTTTGCACATTCTTTGTTGACGCCATGCCGATTCTCCTATTATGTGCATAATACACATATGGAGAAACCAATGACAGAAAATTCCACAGTCGACGTGCTGATATCAGGCGCCGGGGCTGCCGGCCTGACGCTGGCGATCGAGCTGGCGCGGTGGGGCGTGTCCTTCCGCCTGATCGAAAAATTGAACGACCCATTCCGCGGTTCCCGCGGCAAGGGTATTCAGCCGCGAAGCCAAGAGGTGTTCGAGGATCTCGGCATTCTCGACCGGATCGTCGCGCTCGGCGGCGCCTACCCCAGACAGCGGGAATATCGCGATGACGGCAGCGTTAGCGAATCCGATGCCGTGATGGGTGGGGCGCCGACGCCCGCCGAGCCCTATCATCTTCCGCTGATGGTGCCGCAGTTCCTGACCGAAGGGGTGATGCGCGAGCGCCTGCTCGAACTGGGGCACCGGCCCGAATTCGCCAGTGAACTTATCGGCTTCGAACAGGATGAGGCGGGCGTGACCGCGCGGCTTAAGGGCACATCCGGCGAAGAGACCATCCGCGTACGCTGGCTCGTCGGCGCCGATGGCGGCCGCAGCTTTGTGCGCCATGCGCTGGATATCGGCTTTCCCGGCAAGACGCTCGGCGTGCGCGCTATCGTCGCCGATGTCGTTCTCAAGGGATTGGATCGCGACGTATGGCATCGCTTCGGCGATGGCGACATGCAGCGGCAGATCGCCATTTGCCCGCTCGCGGGGACGGATCTGTTCCAGATCCAGGGACCCATCCCGCTCGAAGGCGAGCTCGATCTCTCCGCGGCAGGCTTGACCACCCTGGTGAAGGAGCGCATCGGCCGCGACGACATCGAGGTTCAATCGGTCTCCTGGGCATCGGCCTTCCACATGAACGCCCGGCTTGCCGATCGCTACCGGCTCGGCCGCGTGTTCCTCGTCGGCGATGCCGCCCATACGCATCCGCCGACCGGCGGACAGGGTCTGAATACCAGCGTTCAGGACGCCTATAATCTCGGATGGAAACTGGCGGCGGCCACTGCCGGCGCGCCCGACGCGCTGCTCGACAGCTATGAGGAAGAGCGCCGCCCGGTCGCCGCCGCCGTGCTCGGTCTGGCGACCAATCTTCTTGACGCCATGAAGCGAGGCGATATGCGGCGCGGCCGCGATGTGCATCAACTCGATATCGGCTATCCCTCCTCCTCCTTCGCGCTGGAAAAGCCGGAGCGGAGCGCCGGTCTGCTTGCGGGCGACCGTGCACCCGATGCGCCGCTCAGAGGTGTCGCCGGCCAGCCGACGCGTCTGTTCGAACTATTCAGGGGGCCGCACTGGACGCTGCTGGGCTACGAGGCCGAGCAAGCCGCCGTGCCGCCACGCCCGAGCCTGCATATCCACAGGATCGGCCGGTGCGGAGATCTCATCGACGACGGCGGGCATTTCCATGATGCCTACGGCCTGACATCGGGCGACTGGGTGCTCGTGCGTCCGGACGGCTATGTCGGCGCTATCATTGCGTCTGCTCACGCCTGGGCGCTGGAAGCCTATCTCGCAAATGTCGGCCTTGCTGCATAAGCGGCAACTCAAAGCGCCACCGCGTCTTTCGCGCGCCTGAAAAGACGCGCGCCGTAGCCAATCGCCACCGCGAATAGCGCACTTTCGTTGTTAGCCGCCGCACAAGGCCCAAGACAGCCTCATCCTTGTACGTTGCCGCACCATAGACCAAGCGGCATCGGATCTTTCAGAGGGCGTCGCGCTCGTATCGCGGCGCCCATCCGCGGGCCATCCCGCGGCTCATCACGCTTTCCGCCAGCGCCAATTGCTGGCGGAGATGTTTGCAGTCATCAAGCAGCGAGCGTATCGCCGCCTTGGCATTGTCGTCATGCCAGGCAAGCACGGCTTCGACTTCCCAGGCCTGATCGGGCCAGGTTTGTTCGGGGCCAGCTTGTTCGGGGGATGCCCGATCGGGTTCCAAGGTCCTTGCCGGCCGCATCAGTTCAGCGCCAACGGCAATTGAACCGGGCGCGGCAATGGTGGCAGCGGCCGGCTGAGTTCGACTTTTCTCTGCCAGGCGGCACGCCGCTGTTGATCCCGCTCCCGGGCTGCGCGGGACGCTTCGACGAGCGCAAGGGCGTTGGCGATCACCTGTTCCGTATGCGTCATGATCATCTCCAATGTTCCTGTTTTGTTCTAAGTTAGAACTTTGGCAGGAAAAGTCAAGCGTCGGGACGATATGGCTTTGAGGATAGGTGGGGAAGCGCGGAGAGCATTCAGTCCGCCGCTTCTATGACAGCAATGCCCGCCTCCTGTGCCGCCCTGATGAAGGCCGCCCGCACGTGTTCAGGTGGGAGATCGCCGATAATCGCATCCAGGCACGACTTGACGGCCTCGAAATACTCTTCGCCGTCGTCTACCGGCCAGTCGCGCAGGAGCGTGCGCGCGGCGTCCCACACAGAGTTAATAACGGCATAATGACCAAGCCCCATTGAGGCCAAGCCAACCGGTCGAAAATGTGCCGTCTGTCTCACTTTGCTACAGCTTTTCCCAATTTCGGTGGAGCTTATGGGTACGATGCAATTTGCGTGCCGTTGGTGTGCCGCGTCAACGGCCGAAGCGGGGATTTTGATCCTGGCCAATGATGCTGCGACGGACGTGTTTCTCCATCCCTCCGGGTCCCTGCAGGCGACGCGTTTGAGAACATGGAACGCTTGAAGCTTCCTGAGCGACCCCCGAGAGCCCCACGATCAGTCATTAAGCAACTGATTATGGTAAATATCAGGCTTATCATCCCAAGCCCGCTGATTAAACCTCAGTCTTTCCTTCTATACTCCATAAGGATTACAGCAACTCATATGCTTTGCTGGAAGCAAAAGTCTCTATCATCCTTCATTGATTGTCCCAGAGGTGGACGGAGTTTCATCCGGGTCGTACAATGCGATCTATCCTGCACGCGGCGGATCTGGGAGGAGCGCGCGATGCCTATTTTCATGGATCGGCACTTTCTTGAAGGAACGACGGCCGCCGACGTTGCCCGGGCGCATCGCATGGATCTCGACATCCAGGACAAGTACGGCGTCAAGTTCCTGACCTACTGGTTCGATCAGCGGCGTGGGACCGCCTTTTGCCTCGTGGATGCGCCGGACGCGGAAACTGCGCAATGTGTGCATCGCGAGGCCCATGGCTTCGTCGCCGGCGAGATCGTCGAGGTCGCCTTGTCAGCGGTCGAGGCTTTTCTTGGCCGAATTCATGATCCGGAGCCGGCGCCTGGCCAGTCATCCAGCGACGTCGATCCCGGCCACCGGGCAATTCTCTTTACCGACATCGTCGGATCGACAGCGATGACATCGCGCCTCGGCGACCGGATTGCGACAGAAATGGTCAGAGCCCATGACGCTATCGTGCGCCGATGCCTCAGCCAGAATTCAGGTCGCGAAGTGAAACACACAGGCGACGGCATCATGGCGGCCTTCGCCGCGACAACGGCAGCCGTCGAATGCGCCATGGCGATCCAGCGGGAATTCGAGCGTTACAACGGCGGAAACACCGAGCCTATCCATATCCGCATCGGAGTGGATTGCGGCGAGCCGGTCGAGGACAGCAACGACCTCTTCGGCTCGACCGTGCAACTTGCCGCGCGTCTCTGCGCGGCAGCCTCCACCGACCAGATCCTCGTCTCGGAGAATATTTTTCGGGAGTATGGCGCCGCCGATCTCTTCACTCACGCAACGCGCCGACGGTTCAAGGGGTTCTCGAAGCCGATGCAGGTCTTCCGATGCGACTGGGCCAATGCCGACGTAAACTAAGATCTGTTGGATCCGATACCCGAATAGCCGGCTGCCTCTTGGCGGGGCTTGCCGCGGCGCTTTTTGGCCAAGAAATAGGCGATCATCCGATCCGGAGATATCTAAACCAAAACGCGCCGCAACTGATGTGACGGCGCGCCCTCACCTGCCATGCAGACGGGCCTAACAGGCCTATATCTGACTAAGCATTACCAATTTGATGGTTCATCAGCCGCTCGAATTTGGGGCCGCCCTCGACCATTGCAAGTACGCCCGACATCTTCAGGAACCGGCGGAAATTCTCGCGCGCAGCGCTCAACGGGAAACGCCCGTTGGCCGTATCCCTGCACGCCTTCAACAGCGTGTCATATGCCAAACCCCGTTTGTCCTCCGGCCACCCGTCCAGAACATCGAAGATTTCATCGAGGCACGTGACCTCATCGATGAAATGTTGACGATGAAGCAGAATCGGATCAAACCGAGTTGACGACATAGTATCCTCCCATTTATATTACTTTTTTATGGTGTAATTTTACTGAATAACCGCGATTTTTTCAAGTCAAAATCGAGTTCGTCGGACTATTAACGTCATGCAACTACTTCCACAACGGCAGAATAGCCCGATCAGAGTAGACTTAAGCGCATTTGACCATCGGTTGAGGGTCGACGCATCACCAATATAGATTGGTAGATCAATCGTAGGAATGTTTCGGATCAGCTAAGCGTGATCAGACGTGCTAGAAGTTTCGTATATTCTCGTGTTGGCATGGTAGATTGCGACCATGACAACCTCGCGAGGAGACGTTCGGATGAACCGATTTTTTTCATTGGTAGCGGGAGTGCTGATCGGTGTGTCCGCGTTCACGTCTTCCTGCACATCGCCTGCAAGGCAGGATCACCAGGATTTTCAATATCAGCGGGATACATCGGTAAACCCGGCATGCGCGGATGGGTTCAGACCCAGCAATGCGCGCTCGTGCAGTTATTGAAAGGTTAGAGCCGGAAATTGGGTTTTGCACTAGGGGCGGCACGCGACAGCAATGGGGCCGGTCGGGAACTCCTAACCTGCTTCACCGTTATGTGATCGGGTCACAGTTGGCCCGATCCTAAACAGGAGAACGGTTCCCCATGAACAATTTGATCTGGCTCGTCGGCGCTGTCGTCATCGTGCTCGCGGTTTTGAGTTTCTTCGGCTTCCGCTGATTGCAGACGCGCTGATGGAAATGTGGCGGCACAACCGCGTGTTCCCTACCCGGCGATCGGATGGACGATGAATTCCTCCGCGCCGATGGATCGATTGGGACGGGCGTGCCTAGTATCTCTGCACAGTGATTATGACTCTTTGGCCGTATCGGGATAGGTGCGGCCCATTTTGGTGCGGGCTTTGTCGGTCGTGAACATCCACTTGATTTGGGCGCCGGCGGTGTTGCGCTGTTTCTCCCATGCGGCAAGCTCACGGACAAGGCGCGCTTGGGGTCGTTGATTCTGCGATCGAGGCACCGGCAGCGCAAGACGCCGATTTCGATCTCGACCATGTTCAGCCAGCTGGCGTGCTTGGGGGTGTAGTGGAGCTGCAGGCGACGCAGAATGCGCCGGGCTTCGGCGGGCGCAAAGGCTTCACTCAACACGCTGCCATCGTTACAGATGGTCATTCACGGTGCCGCATGGTGGCGTTTGAACATACGGTAGGTTGTCTCGACGAGACCGATCGTCCAGCAGATGGGGCAACCGCGAAAAGCCACCATCGACACGCCAGCCAGGGCCAGCGAATAAAATGGATGTGGCACAGAGATCGATATCGCGTAACTCAAAGCGCCGATGCCGACAATACCGCGGACCAGATGTTCGACAAGACCATTGCTGGCGAACATTGTCTTGGGCGAAGCGGTAGATGACAGGTTCATGGGGTTCATTGAAATTTATCTCTCCAATCCATGGTGGTTCAATCAATCCAAGAGGTATTCACGTAGCAGGGCCCGGCTCCGGTGCAGTCGACCCTTGATGCTCTCGCGGGTGAGGTTCAGTGACGCGGCGACCTCGTCGATCGTCATCTCTTCGATATCGCGTAGTATGATCACCTCGCGGTAGTGTTCGGGCAGGGATTGGATCGCGCGTGAAAGGTCAAGCCGGAGTTCGTCCTGCGACAAATGTGCCAGGCGGTCCACGTTGGCCGGATTCAGCAATGCGTCGTCCAGATTGTCCGGCTTTCCCAACGCGCGCATTGCCATGCGCAAACATTCGCGGCGTACCACGGCCAGCAGCCAGCCCGATATCGAGCCCAGTGCGCGCAGCGTTCCGACGCGGCGGTACAGTAGCCACAATGTCTCCTGCACCACGTCGTCAACGTCGTCGGAAGCGCTGCAGCTGCGCCGCGCATAGCGCCGAATGTCTGGCTGTGCGAGGTCCAGCAAAGCCAAGATGGCTTGCTTGTCGCCATTGCGCGCGTCGTCAACCAGAGCCAGGTCATACTTCGGCGTGTGCATGCGGGTGTCCTACTTCGCAGTGTCCAAGCGGCGGTTCGCGGCATCCAAGCGGCGGCCCGCCATGGCACACATGGGACAAAAACCGATGAAGCCGGTGAGCAGTGTGCTGACGCCGACGCCAGCAATCGCATAGCCGATCATTAGCCCACTTAAGCCCAGCAAGCCGCAGGCGATCATAGCCAAACCGGCAACGACGCGAACCGCGCGTTCCCATCCAGGTACATTCTTGACATAAAGCACGGTTAACCCTCCAAAGTTGCAAGCGCAATGGCACGCTCGAAAGGTAAGAGGGCTGGGAATGCAGTTTCGGTTCGCGTCGTTCTAAAAATATTTCAACAGCGCCATTTCCAGGTCACCCCGCCCTCGGTTCATCAGATGGTTCTTACGCTCGAACGCGCCGGCCTGATCCGACGCCAAACCGGCGTCGCCCGAAGCATCGAAATCCTGGTCGCCCCAGAAAACTTGCCAATCCTGCAATGAACCAAAATCAACCCGTCAAATCCTCTGTGCAGAGGTACTAGTCGAAAGCTATATCTCCGCCGGCGTCAATCAGCGGACGCCTAGAACGGGGTCAAAGCCGTCGATTACCTCTGGCAGATCTTCGCGATGTTCTTCTCGAGACTTCGGCGCAGCGCGTCGGAAATCTCGGTCTGCAGTCCTTTGACAACATCGCCGAAGCGACCGCCAGTCTGCACGATCTCGATCGAACTCTCGGTGGTCTTGCATGTCGCAAGGTCGACCTGCAGATGGACTTCTGCGGTCGCCGAGAACCCGCCTTTGACGAGAGCTTCGTCCGATGTCTTGCAGGCCAGCGTGCCCCGGGCACTGGCCTGCGCAGCGTCGCCATTCACCGACACCTGGAGGTTTTCGATCTTCACCGAATCGAGCTTGTCGACGCCTACCTGCACGGTAATCCCAAAACTCGAGACCTTCGCCTTGAGCGACCTGCAAGGTTGCGCGTCTCCGATGGCCCGCTCCAGCGCATTCGCCGCTTGCGCCTGTGAGATGATGAGCGGTTGCAAGACAAGTGCGCCTATCGCAAGCAGGCCCAGCCAATAGCGCATCTCCTTCTCCTTCCCGTATAGTCCGATGACCAGCCCGCGGACGCCCCGCATCATAAGCGTGGAAGAGGCCATCGGCAAAGCAATGCCGATCGCCGCCACACACTCGGCACCTGAGCGACTCCTTTGCTATCGCATTTGCCATTTTCCGAGCTGCGGCGGGTCGATTCGAGATCGACCGCCATGTCCTCGACTATCCGCAGAATGACGTGTGAACAGCGCGAAAAGTGGATGATCACCCCCTCGGTCTTCCTTTACAATCAGTCGTTTCGGCCTCTCAAGCCAGTGCATGGGAAAATCGATGGATCGTCTTGTTGGTGCAGATGAAGCGACGCAATCGGAGAAGCGGGCTGAGAAAGCTGATCGGCCGGAGGGCTTGGCGCGGGATGTTGCGGTCATCAAGATCGGCGACTGTCTGCTGGGCTACAAGGCCGTCCAGCGCCGCATGCGGGCCAGCCGTTGGAACCATTTCCGCGGCCGGATGCGCGAGATCGAAAAATTGATCCGGCATCGCCACGGAGACATCGTGCCCGAGGCCGATGACGCATTGATCTATGTCGAGGTGATCGCCGGCCTCGCCCTGGTCGAGTTCAAGGAAGAGTTCGTCGAGGTGGTGCTCGGCTGGGCGGCGCGATGGCTTCCCTGGGCTGGGAAAGCCGACATAGAGGACGTCATCTACGAGCGGACCAAGGTGCGCTTTTCTGACTTGTCCGCCGACGCGCTCGGTCACGCGCTGCACCTAAGCTACGCGGAACGGAGCGCCCTCGATATCCGCACCATCGGTGCCTTCGACGTGCCGAAGCGGAAGAGAGCAAAACTTCAAAAGGAAAAGCGGCGCCAGCGGGACCGAGCGCGAAAAGAGGAGCAGCGCCGTGCCGCCGGCGCCCTTTCCAGAGCCGACTATCTCGCCAATTCTTTCAGCCAAGCGCGCCCCTGGGAGGCTTTCGGCATCAGCCGCCGGACGTGGGAACGCCGCGGCAAACCGATGCCGGATCCCGCGACGATATCCGATTGCGGTTCGATCTCGCTCGCCGCTTAGGTCGGAGCTTCTCGGCCTTTAGCGGGGTGGTCCGAACCAGCTATTCACAGCCTCGTCCAGACCCTCCTGCGTCCCGTTACCCACCCACGCCACATATCCATCGGGCCGGATCAACACGGCGGTTGGCGCGGAGACCACACCCAGCGCAGGCAGCTCCCACGCACCGTCATATTCGGCGTCGACCAACCTGACGCGGTCCGACCACGGCGCGATGTCGAAGCTGCCGGGCGCGTTGAGGTTCAGGAACACGGGCCGCGCATCCTGGAGCAGCGTAAAGAGACGCAGAGGACCATCAGGCGTGGTGAGATCGAGGTCAGGCATGCGGCGGCCGAGCAGCGGATGCCCCTCGCCGAACTCGTAGTGGATTGCCAATCCGGACATTTCGGCTGCGATGCGTTTGCGCGGTTCCTCCATGCCAAGCAGCTCCGTTACGATGTCTCGCAAGGCTTCGGTGCGATCGTCGGTCCGCTGCAATGCGACCTGCGCCATCGTCGTGCGCAACACGCGGGCCGCAACCGGATGGCGCTCGGCGTGATAGGTGTCGAGCAAGGCTTCAGGCGACGTGCCTTTTATCACCTGGGCCAATTTCCAACCGAGATTGACGGCATCCTGCACACCGGTATTGAGGCCTTGTCCGCCGACCGGAGAATGCACATGGGCGGCATCGCCGGCGAGAAGTACCCGGCCCTTGCGGTAGGCCGTTGCCTGCCTGGACATGTCGGTGAACCTGGAAATCCAGTTGACGCGATGGATGCCGTAATCCGTTTCGAAGGCGGCGATGAGCGCTTCCCTGAGATCGTCGAGCGTGGGTTCGGTCGTCGCGCCGGCATTCTTCTCCGGCACCATCACGTCGATCGGACCTTCTTTGGCAAAGACGATCTTGCCGTCGTGGATTTCGTACTCCTCCCTGCCGAAGGCATAAATACCAAGGGCCGTGCGGTGGATGCCCAATGGCGGCTCCTCTTCCATCTCCACTTCGGCCAGAATGTTGCCGGTCGTCGGATCCCATCCCTCAAACGCAATGCCGGCAACCTTGCGAACCAGACTGCGCCCTCCATCGCAGCCGACGAGATAGCCTGCCCTGAGCGAGGCGCCATCGGAGAGTTCGATGGTGACGCCGCTGTCGTCCTGCGCGAAACCCGTTACCTCGAGACTGCGATAGATCGGTACCGCCAGCTCGTTGATCCAGCCGGCCAGAATGCGCTCGATATGCTTCTGCCGCAGCGCCAGCCCGTAATTGTGCCGGGTCGGAAAATCGCTGATTTCCAGACGCGTGACCGCGAACCCCGTGACCTGGGCCACCTGCCCTTCCGCGAGGAACCGGTCGACGATGCCGCGCTGATCGAGAACCTCGAGCGTGCGTGCGCTCAGACCGCCGGCACGCGTACCGGCAAGCTCCTGGTTGGGTCGGCGCTCGACAATGGCGACATCGACGCCTGCCAAGGCCAGCTCGCCTGCCAGCATCAGGCCCGTTGGCCCTGCCCCCGCAACCACGACTGCATGTTCCTTCATCCGCAAACTCCCTTATTTCAATTGCTCCAACGCAATATCTCAGGGTTCCAGAGACCTGGCCCCACTGCTTTCTCCCCATCCAATCGGCCCGTCCAATCGGTCCTGCGTAGATACCGATTTTCTCTGTCGCAGGTTGTTCTCCCTATAAATATGAGCTCCATACTGGTTGGAAGGACTTGCGACAGGATTTCGGGCTTGCTCTCCAAAGCCCTATTCGCTGCCACTTGCGGGTCTCTTGCTGTGGAGCCCAGGCGCCTCCAACGCGACCTGACCGGGTGGGCGCTGGATGTGGCAGGCGCCGTCCGTGGTCGATCCCCTCGAACGGATCAATCAATTCCTTGGAAAGACGTATCTCACTGCGGAGCTGGAGCTTTTTGCGGAATCGTCTCGGCCGCTGGTTGCTCAGACGGATCGGCGGGATGGCCATAGATTGTGTATACGGCCCCGCCAGCACCCCCAAGACGAGAAGAGCGAGGACGTAGAATATCATGCCGCGGATTGCCGTCTTCGGTGTCTCGTCCATCAACATCTCCAAGGTTACTCAGCGATCAAATTCGCTGCGAGCGCCTTTGGTTCCGACGCGGAGGTAGTTCAAGTGAGCACCCATTCACGGAACGATCCGGTCCGGATCTGGTTTACCCCACATCCTGGTTGCTATGGAGGTCACCATGTGGGCCATCCTGATCGGAGCCGCTCTCATCATCGGCGGACTTCTCTTTCTCTTTACCTCGGTGCTTGGACGAAGACCGAGTGATCCGCATCAAATGCCGCAAGGCGGCACCACGCTGGAGCCACGACGGCAAGGCCTCAGATTCCTCGGGATATCGAAAAACTGGCCGGCCCTGGCGGTTATCGCACTCGGCGCACTTCTCTTGGCTTTTGGCGGATATTCGTGACATCCGACAGCACTCGACCGCTCCAAAATTCCGGCATTATGGGGGCACGTGCGGCGCTTGTTTCACAATGCCGCCGAGATAGTGCAGCAAAACGACGAACGTCGATTGACGGCAATATAAGAGCCGCCGGTCAATGCTTGAGGCATTTGCGGCCCATTGCCATTGCTTTGTAAGTTCCCTTCAAGTCGACGACAAAGGTCCCCTTGGTTTCCGGAAACACGATCATTTCATATTTCTTCGCCAGGTCGCGCTTGAACTCCGGGCTGTCCGTCAAGATGTAGCCGCCAGAATATCCGCCCTTGAGCTCACCGTGGGTGCTGGTGGCAACACCACCATAGAGATGACCTCCGATTGAGACGAAGACTTCCGACTTGGTCCCGTTCTGAAGGCCGATATCAGCCTTCGAGAATACGCCAAGATATCCCACCTGCTGATCTGCGGTAACACCCATTTGCACCGAACTTGCACCATAGTCGCGCACGATCAAGCAATCTCCGCGGGTTTGATTTGTATAGACGGTCCAGTTCTCAACCTCCCCATATTTGACAAGCACATCACTGGCTTTGGGAACGGGATTTTGTCCATAGGCCGCCATCGCCGACAGCCCTACTGACGTCGCAGCGATCAGTGTCAAGAAACTTCTCATCGATATCCCCTTTTCGTGCGCAGGCTGAATTGCTCTGTGGCCGGGGCGGTGATCTGCGCGACCCACGTGATGACCCGGAAAAATTGAGCGTCAGAAAAAATTGGAACGGCAAGGCGGTCGAGAAATGCTTGGGCACTGTTCTGGCGGATTGGCATGCCCCCGATGCCGGATCTGGATGTGTGGAACTTCTATTCCAATTACCGCGGTCGAGACCGACCGTGACCATATATATGAATATGCTAAATAAAGAAATGAGAATGATCTCGATTTCGACAATAAAGCACTTGCAATTTTGTGGCAGCAAGCGGCTCGAGAAATGTTGGCCGGCAGGCGCCGACAGCAAAAACCCGGCTTTCACCGGGTTTTTGTTCAGGCACTACCAAGTCTGGCGACCGCTCCAGTCATCGATGTCGCGTTTAATACGATCCTTTTCGATGCCATACCGCTCCTGGATCTTGCCTTCCAGCTGGTCGCGCTTGCCGGCGATCTGGTCGAGATCATCGTCGGTGAGTTTGCCCCACTGCTCCTTGATCTTGCCCTTCGCCTGCTTCCAGTTTCCTTCGATCCGATTCCAATCCATGGTCGATTTCTCCTGTTGTTGATGAGAAGAAAACGGACCGCAGTGGAAGTTGGTTCCTGTGTCTCAGCGGATTTCCGCGAAGCTCAATTCCAACGTCAAAGACACAAGGCGCTGCCCATGTCAAATATCCACACCCTAATGAATAAAACCATAAATAATTCGTGAAGAACGAATAGATGTATAAAATATTTATTTATGTATGAAGCAAATATTCCTCTATTCTTGTGCTATACTGTCCAACGGGGAGAAGAACAATGGCGCTCGATGTATTCGTGAACCTCTACAATTTAGGTGGCCTGGACGCACTTAACGTTTCTCTGCGAAGCCTGTCAGATGACGAAAGGCTTGGCGCTTTACTCTCGCTTGAGAAGATAGGGTACGAAGTGATCTGGAATGCCCAGAGAAAGCCGGCATCTGCATATGTGTGGAGCGGGCCGAACGAGAATTAGTTGCCAGATGGGACAACGACCTATCACGACAATGGGGGTGAGACCTCACGACCTTGTGTCTCCCTTCACGTGCTTAAAAAGGAGATGTTCCATCCTCCCATCGATCCGAAGGAAGCGAGGGCGATCATGATCCGATCCCAGATAGCCGACGCACAAACCGCGTTGAGCGACGAAGAAGTTACCCTCTGCCAGAGAGTATTTGACCACATCAGCTCGGTGCGACAAATCACAACAGACACCGAGCGCGAAGATCTAGCTCGGCGGGTTATCCATTCGTACCAGCATGGGGTGAAGGACGAGGGCGCGTTACTGCGACTGTTGATCTAAGATCGCGGCAGCTATCTTGAAGACTAGAAATGGTGAGAGCGTCGGGGTTCGAACCCGAGACCTACTGATTAAAAGTCAGTTGCTCTACCAGCTGAGCTACGCTCTCCCTCTCCGCGGGTGTGACCACCCCGGCTGGAAGTGGGCGGAACATAGGCAGGCGACCCATTGCGGTCAACCGAAAAATTTGCCTTTTTCCGGCGGTCGGCACATTTCTTGCCAAGCGCAAGACAGATGTCTCGCGTGCAAAGACAGATTTCGTGCGTGCGCAAAAAGGTGATTGGCAATCGCTGGCCTGCAAAGCTAGGAACATCACGCAGATTGCAGCCGGAGAGAATGCGTGTCGATTGCCGATATTTCCCTGTGGAGCGCGTTGATAGCCGGGGCGCTTTCGTTTCTGTCGCCCTGCGTGCTTCCCCTCGTCCCGCCCTATCTCTGCTATATGGCCGGCATTTCAGTCGAGCAGTTCCGCGGCGGCGGTGCGATTGCGGTCGCGCCCGGTGTCAGGCGCGGCGTCTTCTTCTCTGCCCTCTTCTTCACGCTCGGCTTTGCCACCGTCTTCGTGGCGCTCGGCGCCGGTGCTTCCAGCATCGGAATGGCGCTTCGCCAGCATCTCGACCTCCTGTCGAAGATCGGCGGGCTGATCATCATCGTCATGGGGCTGAATTTCCTCGGCCTCTTCCGAATCGGACTGCTGACCCGCGAGGCGCGCTTCCAGGACGGCGGCAAGCCCGGAACGCTGACGGGCGCCTATGTCATGGGGCTTGCCTTCGCCTTCGGCTGGACGCCCTGCATCGGTCCCGTGCTCGGCGCCATCCTCGGCGTTGCCGCCTCGCGCGAGACGGTCGGCTCCGGCGCCGGGCTGCTTGCCATCTATTCGCTCGGCCTTGCCATTCCCTTCTGGATCGCCGCCGGCTTTTCCGGCGCCTTCATGCGGTTCCTGTCGCGCTTCCGCCGCCATCTCGGCACGGTGGAAAAGGTGATGGGTCTCTTCCTCGTGCTGACCGGCCTCGCCTTCCTGTTCGGATGGGTCAGCAATGTGGCGATCTGGTTCCAGCAGACCTTTCCGATCCTGATGCAGATCGGCTAGATTCCGTACCCAACTGCCGGTCGCGGATTTTCGAGGCGATGGCAGCGGCTTGCCGCATGCGATCGATTGCTCGATCATCCGCGCTCATCAGCATGCCGCCGGCGGTAGAAAGGGGGCCTGGACCTATGCCGTGGTATGGCTTGCCCTGTCCCTCGGCCCCACCCGCCCTTATCCCTCCACCCAATCGATCGCAAACACGCCTCCATGTAGCGTCGTCGATGCCGTGTTTAAGGCGGCGGTCAGAAGGAGACGAACATGAACCTTGAGACAAAGATGAGCCTGGAAAACACCGCACACACCGGCAGACCTCGGCTCGACGAATTGGTTCCGTCGCGGTACGCGGTGCAGGTCGGCGAGATTGAGGTGCTGGTGGTCAGCGACGGAGTGCTACCGCTCCCAACCGCGATGCTGGGACACAACATCGATCCATCAGTCCGAGCGACCTGGCTGAAAGACATGTTCCTGCCAGCGGACGCTTTCGACTGGGCGCTGAACGTTGTCGTGGTACGCAGCGGCGACCAGACCATACTCCTCGACGCCGGGCTGGGGATCGACCCGGACTTGCACCTGCCGCGGGCCGGGCAGCTGATCAAGCGACTGGAGGCCGCCGGTATCGATCTTGCGTCGGTGACCGATGTGGTCCTGACCCACATGCACATGGACCACATTGGCGGGCTGCTCGTCGACGGGGTGAAGGACCAGTTGCGTCCGGACCTGCGGATCCACGTGGCGGCGGCCGAGGTCAAATTCTGGGAGGCGCCCGATTTCTCCCGGGTCTCCATGCCGCCGGGCTTCCCGGACGCGCTTCGGGCGACCGCCAAGCGGTTCACCAAAGAGTATCGCAGCTATTTCAGGCTGTTCGATGACGAGTACGAGGTGGCGCCGGGCGTGGTCGTCCATCGCACCGGCGGGCACACCCCCGGGCACAGCGTGATCCGCCTGGCGTCCGGCGGCGACAGGCTGATGTTTGCCGGCGACGCCGTGTTCGCGGTCGGGTTCGAACACCCCGACTGGTACAACGGTTTCGAACACGACCCCGAGGAGGCGGTCCGCGTTCGCCTCCGTCTTCTGCGGGAACTGGCGGATACCGGCGAGCAGCTAGTGGCCACTCACCTGCCGTTCCCGTCTGTCGGCCGGGTGGCGGCCGACGGCGACGCCTTTCGCTGGGTAGCGGCCTTCTGGGATTACTGACCGGTTATTGGGTTGGGATCTTAGAGCGTGGACTCATCGCGTGAATGAGTCCACGCTCTACTGGTTTGTTTTTTGAGCAATTGCGGACGCAAAAACCGCTACACACTTTTGTTGGAATTGCTCTTGTTTCTGCGCAATTCCGGACGAAAAACCGCTACACACTTTTGCTGGAATTGCTTAAGTCAGATCCTGACCCGCCGATCATCCCCGTGCTCTGGAAGACCTCTTGGCCGATATCGTCAGCCTGCTATTGCCGTTCTTCGGCCTGATCCTGATCGGCTACATCGCCGCCAAGGCGACCAAGCAGCCGGCCGAAGCGCTCGGCTGGCTGAACACCTTCATCATCTATGCCGCCCTGCCCGCCCTGTTCTTCAAGCTCGTCTCGCGCACGCCGATCGAGGAGCTGACGCGGGTCGATTTCATCGCCACCGATATCGCGGCAACCTATGCGGTGTTCATCCTGCTTTTCGTCATCGGCCGTCTCTTGCGCGGCAATTCGCTCGCCGATTGCACCATCCAGTCCTTTGCCGGCGCCTATGGCAATATCGGCTACATGGGACCGGGCCTGGCGCTCTTGGCGCTCGGCGAAGGCGCAGCCGTGCCGGTAGCGCTGATCATCTGCTTCGAAAACGCGCTGCATTTCATCGTGGCACCGGCGCTGATGGCGGCGGCCGGCGACGACAAACGTTCGCTCAGTCGGCTTGTCGCCGATATCGTGCGGAAAGTTGGGCTGCATCCCTTCATCCTGTCGATGGCGCTTGGCTTTGCGGTGGCTGCCTTGCACATCGACCCGCCGCTGGCGTTTCAGCGCCTCGTCGATTATCTCGCCCAGGCGGCGGCGCCCTGCGCGCTCTTTGCCATGGGCGTGACGCTGGCGCTGCGGCCGCTGAAGCGGATCCCGGCGGAGATCTCCTATATCGTGCCGGCGAAGCTGATCCTGCATCCGATCGCGGTTTTCGTTGCGCTGACGGCGATTGGTGGTTTCGAGCCGGTCTGGATCCAGGCCGCCGTGCTGCTCGCCTCACTGCCGACGGCCACCAACGTCTTCGTCATCGGCCAGCAATACGGCGTCTGGCAGGAGCGCGCCTCGGCGACGATCCTGATCACCACGGTGTTTTCGGTGGTGACTGTTTCGCTCTGGCTAATCGTGATCCGTTCAGGCCTTCTTCCGCTTCAGCTTTTCCCGTAGCGCATCCGGAATATCGCGGAAGCCGCGGCCGGGCTCGATGCCCTCGCGCATGACGATGTTGCGCAGCGGCGGTATGGCCGAGAGGATATGCAGGCCGGCAGCCCGCAGCATTTGAACCGGCAGGAAATCCGAGAGCAGCGACCGATTGAGAATATCCACGCTTGCCGTGCGCGTCATGATATCGGCGCGGCGCCTGCGGTCGAAGCTTTCGCCGGCGTCGGCCGGCACCGGCAATTCCGCCCTGTCGCAGAGGATATCGGCAAGCGCCATGATATCGCGCAGGCTGAGGTTCAGCCCCTGAGCCCCGATCGGCGGGAAGACATGGGCGGCCTCGCCGATCAGCGCGATGCGTCCCTTGCCGAAACGATGCGCCATCATGCCGGAGAGCGGCCAGACCTGGACACCGTCTTCGACGCTCACCTTGCCGAGCATGGACTGCATGCGCGCCTCGACGAGAGCGCCGAGATCGGCAAGCGGCAATTCTATACGGCTCGTTGCCTCAGCGGGATCCTGCACCCAGACGAGGCTGGAGCGGCTTCCCGGCAGCGGCACCTGGGTGAAGGGGCCGTGTTTGGTGTGGAATTCGGTCGAGATATTCTGGTGCGGCAGCGAATGGGCGAAATTCAGCACCATGGCCGATTGCGGATAGGACCAGTTGCGCACGGTAATGCCTGAGGTCTCGCGCAGCTTCGAGCCGCGGCCATCGGCGCCGACGGCAAAATCGGCCGAGAGCGTCTCGCCGCCGGCCAGCGTGATCGAGACAGCCTCGGCTGATATGTCGATCGATTCGGCCATATCGGTGAAACGGGTGATATTGCCCTCGCCGGCGGCAGCCTCCTCGAGAATGCCGGTCAGCGCCTTGTTGGGGAAATTGTAGCCGAAGGCATCAAGGCCGACCTCGGCCGCGCGGAAGGTGGTCGTCGGCGCGCGCAGCAGCCTGTCGGTGCCGTCGACGATGCGCATGCTGGTCAGAGGAGCGGCTGCGGGGCGGAGCTTTTCCCAGAGCGCCAGGCGGTCGAGGAAGCGGATCGACTGATCCATCAGCGCGGTGGTGCGTCGATCCTCTTTCGGAGCGATGGGTGCCACCAGCGCCACGCTGCGACCGCCGCGCGCAAGGGCGATTGCGGCGATCATGCCAGCGAGACCGCCACCGATCACCGCCACTTCGAATGTCTTCATGCTATCGTTCCGCCATTCTAAAGCATGTCGTTATCGCAAAACCGCTGCACACTTTTGCGCGACATGCTCTGCAACGGCGGACCGGTCGCTTATGCGGCCGGCTTCGCCTGTCGGCGCCAACTATAGCCCTTACCGGCTTCGGCGTCACGCACCGCCGGCTGATAATGATGGGGAATGGCGGGAAGACGGTTTTCGGCCAGCCGCTTCAGCGCCGTGGCGTTGGTGACGGAAAAGCTGTCGATGCCGACGCGCAGCATCAGCGGCACTTGGTCGATCAGCACGTCGCCGACGGCGCGCAGCTCATTGGTGTAGCCGAGGCGCTGGC
The DNA here is from genome assembly GCF_056399245.1 of Rhizobium sp. 01N447_2. NCBI lineage: Bacteria > Pseudomonadati > Pseudomonadota > Alphaproteobacteria > Hyphomicrobiales > Rhizobiaceae > Rhizobium > Rhizobium sp. 01N447_2. The sequence goes on along the minus strand of NZ_JBFTQY010000028.1, from coordinate 13,944 downwards.
GCAGCAGCGAGGCATGGCTGAAGGCGCGGCCGTCGTTGAAAGCCGGAAAGGCGACAGCGACGATTTCGAGGCGATCGAGATAGGGCTCCAGCCTGCGCACATCGTCGGCCGGCTTGATCAGCACGCCGAGGCCGACATCGTTGCTTTCATCGGCCTTGGCGATCAGTTCGTCGAGACCGAGCAGCGGCTTCTGCTCCTCGGTCGCCTTCACCTCGTCGGTTTCGATCACCCAGGGATCGTTTTCGACAAAACCGGTTTCTCTCCAGATCTTCGTCATCATCCCCTCCTTATGCCGCTTCGGCGGCCGAGCCGTAGAGCGCAGTCTTGAAAGGCTGCGGTCCGACACGGCGATAGGCGGCGAGGAAGTTCTCGGAATGATCGAGGCGCAGGCCGAGATAGGTGTCGACGATCGTTTCGATCGCGTCCGTCACCCGGTCCGGCTCGAAGCCGCGGCCGATGATTTCGCCGATCGAGGTATGTTCGTCGCCGGAGCCGCCGAGCGTGATCTGGTAGAGTTCGGCGCCCTTCTTCTCGACACCGAGCAGGCCGATATGGCCGACATGGTGATGGCCGCAGGCATTGATGCAGCCGGAGATCTTGATCTTCAGCTCACCGATCTCTGCCTGGCGCTCGGCATTGCCGAAGCGGCGGGAGATTTCCTGCGCCAGCGGAATGGAGCGCGCATTGGCGAGCGCGCAGTAGTCCAGCCCGGGACAGGCAATGATATCGGTGATCAGGCCGGCATTGGCTTCGGCCAGATTGATGGCGACGAGGCCGCGATAGACGGCTTCCAGATCGGCGAGCGCCACATGCGGCAGGATCAGGTTCTGCTCATGGCTGACGCGGATTTCGTCGAAGGCATATTCCTCGGCAAGATCGGCGATCGCATCCATCTGCGCATCCGAGGCATCGCCCGGAATGCCGCCGATCGGCTTCAGCGAGATCGTCACCATGCCGTAATCGGGGTTCTTGTGCGGCTGCACGTTCTGCTGCACCCAGCGGGCGAAACCGGAATCGGCCTTCTTCCAGCGGGCAAGGTTTTCCCAGCCTTCGGCGCGCTCGGGCAGCTCAGGCGGCGCGAAATAAGCAGCGATCGACTGGACGTCCTTTTCCGGCAGCTTGAGCTCGGTATCCTTCAGCGCGGCGAATTCAGCCTCCACCTGGCGCGTCAGTTCCTCGGTGCCGGTTTCGTGCACGAGGATCTTGATGCGGGCCTTGTATTTGTTGTCGCGGCGGCCGTGCAGATTGTACACGCGCACGATGGCCGTGGTGTAGGAGAGCAGGTCTTCCTCGGGCAGGAAGTCGCGGATCAGCTTGGCGATCATCGGCGTACGACCCTGGCCGCCGCCGACATAGACGGCAAAGCCGATCTCGCCCTTGTCGTTCTTCTTCACGTGCAGGCCGATATCATGGACCTGGATTGCGGCGCGGTCGCGCTCGGCGCCGGTGACGGCGATCTTGAACTTGCGCGGCAAGAAGGAAAATTCCGGGTGGACCGACGACCACTGGCGCAGGATTTCGGCGTAAGGACGCGGATCGGCGATCTCATCGGCGGCGGCACCGGCGAAGTGATCGGCGGTGACGTTTCTGATGCAGTTGCCCGAGGTCTGCAGGGCATGCATCTCGACGCTGGCAAGATCAGCGAGCGCATCTGGAATGTCGGACAGTTTCGGCCAGTTGAACTGCAGGTTCTGGCGCGTGGTGAAGTGGCCATAGCCGCGGTCATAGGTGCGGGCGATATGGGCGAGCATGCGCAGCTGGCGCGCGCTCAGCGTCCCATAGGGAATGGCGATGCGTAGCATGTAGGCGTGGAGCTGCAGGTAGACGCCGTTCATCAGGCGCAGCGGCTTGAACGCGTCCTCGGCGAGCTCGCCGGAAAGGCGGCGCTGGACCTGATCGCGAAACTGCTCGACGCGCTCGGTAACAAAGGCATGGTCAAATTCGTCGTAACGGTACATCGTCTTCCTCAGACTGCAATGAATTCGGGATCGGCAGGAGCGTAGCCCGGGGCATATTCTATGGTCGGGCCTTGTGCGCGGATGCGCTCGCGAAGGCGAAGCGGCCAGAGAATGCCGTTGGTTTCCTGAACGTCGACGACGGCGACGTCAACGACCTCGTTGTCGGCATAGGATATTTTGCCGATCGCCTCCAGCGCCGCAACGGCCTCGGCATGACGGGCAACGAGCGCCTCCTGCAGCGAGGTGGACCACTTCCCATTCGCATCCAGCCAGACGGCAATGCCGTCCGTCAGCCGGTTGGCGGTCAGAACCTTGTCACCCATATTCAGCTCCTTGCAAGTTCCTCGAGCCGGGCGTTTGCGCGCACCAGGGGCTCGGACAGTTCGAAATTGGCGCCGGCGACCGCATCGCCGATGATGACCATGACAGGCCCGGTCAATTCGTCGCGGTGCTGCAGATCGGGCAGATCGGCGAGCGTGCCATGCAGCAGGCGGCGATCGGCGCGGCTGGCATTTTCGATGACGGCGACAGTGGTTTCGGCGGGAATGCCCGCCTGCATCAGCCGCTCGGCGACGGAGGCGGCAACCGTGCGGCCCATATAGACGGCAATTGTCGCGCCGGAAACGGCAAGGCTTGCCCAATCGGGCAGCACGTCGCCGGTAAGATCATGGCCGGTGGTAAAGACCAGCGAGGAGGCGACGCCGCGCAGCGTCAGCGGCAGCTCGAAATCGGCAGCGGCTGCGAAAGCCGAGGTGATGCCAGGCACGACCTCATAGGTGATGCCGGCAGCGCGCAGGGCCGCCATTTCTTCCCCTGCCCGGCCATAGACCAAGGGATCGCCGGATTTCAGACGGACGACGCGTTTGCCCTGGCGGCCGAGATCGACCAGCAGGTCGTTGATTTCTTCCTGGGACTTCGAGTGGCAGCCCTTGCGCTTGCCGACGGAAAGCCGCTCGGCATCCCGGCGACCCATATCGACGATCGCCTGCGGCACCAGCGCGTCATAGACGATGACATCGGCTTCCATCATCACGCGCTGGGCGCGCAGCGTCAGCAGATCCTCGGCACCCGGACCGGCGCCGACCAGCCAGACGTGGCCGGCGACCTTGTCCATCGCCTGCAGCAGCCGATCGGCGGCATGGCGGGCCTGCGGCAGGTTGCCGTTGGCGATCGCATCGGCAACGGCACCGGAAAAGAAGCGGCGCCAGAAGACCCGGCGGGAGACGCCTCTGGGAATCAGTTGTTCGACGGCCTTGCGATAGCTCGTTGCCAGCCCGGCAAGACGGCCGAGCGAGGGCGAAAGAAGCTGGTCGATCTGCGCGCGGATCATCTGCGCCAGAACCGGCCCTGCCCCTTCGGTACCGATCGCAACGGCGACGGGCGCGCGGTTGACCAGCGCCGGCGTGAAGAAATCGCAGTAATCGGGCTGATCGACGGCATTGGCCGGAATTCTGGCAGCGCGGGCGGCATCGACGATGCTGCGGTCGTCGGCTTCATTGCCGGTTGCGGCGAAGACGAGTGCTGAACCCTCGACCTGTTCGGCGGAGAAGGCAGCGCGCACGGTCTCGATGCGGTTGGCAATCACGAAGGCGTGGTAATCGGCTTCCGGCCGGTCGGCATAGGCAATGATCCGCGCCTTTGTGTTCAGCAGCAGCCGCACCTTGGCGAAAGCTTCGTCGCCATTGCCGAAGACAGCCGTCTTCTGGCCTTCCACGCGAAAGAAGGCGGGAAATACCGAAAGCTGTTCAGTCTTGGGAGGCATCATCAATCCACTTCGAAGTTGCCGGAATATGCCCTTGATCGACAAGGGATTGAAGGAACAGAAATTCGAAAGCCCAAGCAAGCAGGTATTCTTTTGCTCGTGCCGTCAATGATTTGAGAAAAGTCACCCGTGCTGCCAAAAAGCCGCATATTCCCAGCCCGCTTGCTGCAGCGCAGTATAAAGCCTGTGACAAAAGACGTCCACCGGTGCTTCGCGCATTTCACTCGCGCCGCCAAGACGATAGACTGAGGAAAACTGGAGAGCCCCCATGCCTGATAAGACCATTGCCTCCCGCCTGCTTCAGGTCATGGAAGACGATATCCTGCCGCTGACGGAGCGTGGCGTTTCGCTTGGCAACAAGGTGTTCGGTGCGGCGATCCTGCGGAAATCCGATCTTTCGCTTGTCGTCGCCGAGACCAATAACGAGCTGGAGAACCCGCTCTGGCACGGCGAGGTGCATACGCTGAAGCGTTTCTACGAGCTTGGTGACAAGCCGCCGACCAAGGATCTGATCTTCCTGTCGACGCACGAACCCTGCACCATGTGCATGTCGGCGATCACCTGGGCGGGCTTAGACAATTTCTACTATTTCTTCAGCCACGAGGATTCGCGCGACGCCTTCGCCATTCCGCACGACCTGAAGATCCTGAAGGAAGTCTTCGGGCTTGAACCCGGCGGCTACCGCAGGCAAAACGCCTTCTGGAACAGCTTTGCCATCGCCGATCTCGTCGAGACCGAGGAGGCTCCGCTGAAGACCGCGCTGCAGACACAGACCGCCCGCATCAAGGCGCGCTACGACGTGCTGTCGACCAGCTACCAGTCGTCGAAGAGCGCCAACGACATTCCACTGAACTGAGGGCCATTGAACTGAGGGCCTCTGAACTGAAGCCTGCTGAACCGAGGCAACATGGAACCTTCCAAAGACATTTCGCGGCTGATCGAGATCATGGCGGCGCTACGCCATCCCGAAACCGGCTGCCCCTGGGACATCGTGCAGAGTTTCGAGACGATCAAGCCCTATACGATCGAAGAGGCCTATGAGGTCTCCGATGCGATCGAGCGTAGCGATATGGACGATCTCTGCGACGAACTGGGCGACCTGCTGCTGCAGGTGGTCTTTCATGCCCGCATGGCCGAGGAGGCGGGCGAATTTTCCTTCGGCGACGTGGTCAACGCCATCACCGCCAAGATGATCCGCCGCCATCCGCACGTCTTTGCCCGCTCGGCGGCGGATACGCCGGACGCGGTGAAGAGACAATGGGACGAGATCAAGCAGGCGGAGAAACGCGAGCGCACTGAACGGCGGTCACGGCGCGGCATCACCGAGGACTTCAACGGCGGTTTCCTCGGCTCCGTGCAGCGTAGCTTCCCGGCCTTGACGGAGGCACTGAAGCTGCAGGAACGCGCCGCCAAAGTCGGCTTCGACTGGTCGGCACCCGAGCCGATCCTCGACAAGATCGAGGAGGAGATCGGCGAATTGCGGGTGGCCCTTCGCGAAGGCGATCAGGCAAAGGTCAGCGACGAGCTCGGCGACCTGATCTTCGCGGTCGTCAATATCGGCCGGCATGTGAAGGCGGATCCGGAACAGGCAGTGCGCGGAACAAATACAAAATTCCGCAGGCGGTTCAGCCATATAGAACAGGTTCTTGAAGCAGAAGGCGAGACGCTGGAGGCAGCCAGTCTCGAACGCATGGAGGAAATCTGGCAGGCGGCGAAGGCGATTGAAAGAGCGATCGTGGTTGGGGCGGAGTGAGTTATCGCCTGTCCGGTTCGTGCAGATGGCTGCCCCTCACCCTAACCCTCTCCCCGTAAACGGGTAGAGGGGACGTGCCATACCAGAGGTGCGCGGGAGCCGAGACATTGCGGCTTGTCCCTTCGCCCCGTTTACGGGGAGAAGGTGGCGGCAGCCGGATGAGGGGCTGGTCTCGTCGACCTTACCGCTCCCAATCTTCCTTTGAAGACTTCGGTCCGTTGCCGATGCGGCGTTCGAGTTCGGTCGCCTCGGTTTCCGAGAGGCGCAGATCGAGGGTGATCGTGCCGTCCTCATTATCCTCGCGGCCGTCGACGATCGCGTGGTCGTAAAGCCAGGGCAGCAGCGCCAGCTTGTCGACCGGAAGGCGGATCGTCGCCACGGTCATCACGCCTGACAGTCTGCGGCTGATCTCTTCCATCAGCGTGTCGACGCCCTCGCCGCTGACGGCCGAAACCGCCACCACGTTGCTGGCGCCGGCCGATTTCTGCATCATGGCATCATGCACCTCGGGCTCCAGCCGGTCGATCTTGTTCCAAACTTCGATCAGACGCTTTTCGGCTTCGGCTTCGTCGATGCCGAGGTCGTTCAGGATGCGCATCACGTCGGAGCTCTGCGCCTGGTTGTCGGCATCGGACATGTCGCGGACATGCAGGATGAGATCGGCTTCCAGCACCTCTTCCAGCGTCGCCCGGAAGGCGGCGACCAGATGGGTCGGCAGGTCGGAGATGAAGCCGACGGTGTCGGACAGGATGACGGTGCGGCCGTGCGGCAGCTTCATACGCCGAAGCGTCGGGTCGAGCGTGGCAAAGAGCATGTCTTCGGCCAGCACGCCGGCGCCGGTGATACGGTTGAACAGCGTCGATTTGCCGGCATTGGTATAGCCGACCAGCGCCACGATCGGGTGCGGCACCTTGCGGCGCTTGGCGCGGTGGAGCTGGCGGGTGCGCACGACCTGCTCCAGCTCGCGTTCGAGCTTGATGATGCGGTCCTGCAGCATCCGCCGGTCGGCTTCGATCTGGGTTTCGCCGGGGCCGCCCATGAAGCCGCCGCCGCCGCGCTGGCGTTCAAGGTGGGTCCAGCTTCGGACCAGGCGGCCCTTCTGATAATTCAGATGGGCGAGATCGACCTGCAGCGTGCCTTCCTTGGTGGAGGCGCGGCGGCCGAAGATTTCGAGGATGAGGCCCGTCCGGTCGATGACCTTGGCGTTCCATTCCTTTTCGAGATTGCGCTGCTGCACCGGCGTCAACGGATGATCGACGATGACGAGACCGGAATCGCGCTCATCGAGCAGCGCCTTGATCTCCTCGATCTTGCCGGTGCCGAGCAGCGTGGCTGGTCTCGGATCGTTGACCGGGACGATCGAGCCATTGACGACATCGAGGTCGATCGCCTGGGCAAGGCCCGTCGCCTCTTCGAGACGGCTTTCCGGCGTGCGGGTCGAGGCCGATTCACTCTGGCCGCCGCGACTGCGCGATTTCAGCACCGGCACGACCACAGTCGCGCGCATATCGTCCCTGTGCTTGGCGGCCTCAGGGATGATCGAATCGTTCTTGGTATCGCGTGTCGAAATGACGGCTGATCCTGTTAGGACGCTGCTTCTTCACTCTCGAACATCTGCATGGGCTGGCCCGGCATGATCGTCGAGATCGCATGCTTATACACGAGCTGCGAATGGCCGTCACGGCGAAGAAGAACACAGAAATTGTCAAAAGACGTAACAACGCCCGTGAGTTTCACGCCGTTGATCAGAAAGATTGTCAGGGAAATCTTTTGCTTGCGAACAGTATTGAGAAATAAGTCCTGAAGATTCTGAGAACGTTCCGCCATCGCGCCGCTTCTTTCTTTATTGCCGACCTGATCTGGCCGGTAGAATATCAATCAACCTCACCATGCGAAGACCGGGTGGCATCCTCGTTCCACCTGTCCAGCAAATCTTGGTATCAAATCGCAATCTTTTCCGCAACGTCGAAAAAAGCTTCGCGGACTTTCTGCGAAACGCTGCCCGGATGCCCGTTGGCAATGGCCTGGCCATCGACGGAAACGACCGGAAAACAAATGCTTGTGGCTGCAGTGAGGAAGACCTCGCGGGCTGCGAGCATCTCCGAAACGGAGAAGTTCCGCTCGGCGATCGTCAGCCCCAGCTTGGCTGCGACATCCATCAGAGTGGTGCGGGTAATGCCGCGCAGAATGCCGTGTTCGGCCGGGCGCGTCACCAGCGTTCCGTCCGGATCGACGATCCAGACATTGGTCGCCGCCCCTTCCTTCACCATGCCGTTGCCGTCGGTATAGATCGCTTCCTGGGCGCCGGCCTCCTTGGCCTGCTGGCGGGCCATGGCATTCGGCAGCAGGCCGACGGACTTGATGTCGACGCGGTCCCAGCGGTTGTCGACAAGGGTGATCGCCTTGATGCCGTTGGCGTTCTTGGCGGCGATGATCTTGGCATCGGTGCTCTTGGCGGTGATCACGAGTGAGGGCGGCGTCCCCTCAGCCGGGAAGACATGATCGCGGCGGGCGACGCCGCGCGTCACCTGCATGTAGAAAAGCCCGTTGCGGACATGGTTGCGGCGCAGCGTCTCGCGAATGACCTGCGTCAGCGCCGCCCGGCCCATCGGCCAGGCGATGCGCAACTCACCAAGCGATCGGTCGAGACGGTTCAGATGGCGTGTGAGATCGACGATATAGCCGTGGCGCACCTCGCAGACCTCGTAGACGCCGTCGGCAAACTGGTAGCCGCGATCCTCGATATGCACGCTGGCATCGGAATGCTTGACGTAGCGGCCATTCACATAGGCAATTCTCGGCATGGGAAACCTGGTCTTCCGGAAAGCAATATGGGCGCGGCGCAGCGTCGGCCGCGCCGGAAAGGATCAGACGCCGAGCGACTTCAGCTTGCGGTGCAGCGCCGAACGCTCCATGCCGACGAATTCCGCGGTGCGCGAGATATTGCCGCCGAAGCGGTTGATCTGGGCGATCAGATAGTCCTTCTCGAACATCTCGCGGGCTTCGCGCAGCGGCAGTGTCATGATGTGATAGTCGTTCTTGGCGGACACCTTCGGCAGCATGTCGCCGAGATCGGTCGGCAGCATGTCGGCGGTGATCGGCGCATCCGGGCCGTCGGTGCGGGCAAGGATCATCAGCCGCTCGATGTTGTTGCGCAGCTGGCGGATGTTGCCGGGCCAGTCATGCGCCTGCAGCACCGCCATGGCGTCGTCGCCGATACGGCGCGGACGGATGCCGGCCTGCTCCGATATCTGGCGCATCAGTTGATCGACGAGGAAGGGAATGTCCTCGCGCCGTTCGGCAAGGGCCGGCACACGCACCGGCACGACGGCGAGGCGATGATAGAGATCCTCGCGGAACCAGCCCTCGGCGATGCGGCTCTCGAGATTATAGGCGGTCGAGGAGATGATGCGGACATCGACCTTGACGCGCTTGGAACCACCAACGCGCTCGAACTGCTGGTCGACCAGCACGCGCAGGATCTTGTTCTGCGTCTCGCGCGGCATTTCGCCGACTTCGTCGAGATAGAGGATGCCGCGATGGGCTTCTTCGAGCGCGCCGATCTTGCGCGCCTGGCCGGGCGTGCCCTCGGTGCCGAACAGCGCCACCTCCATGCGGTCGGGCGTGATGTTGGCGGCGTTGATCGCAACAAAGGGGCCGTTGGCGCGGGTCGACTTCTTGTGGATCATCCGTGCCACCAGCTCCTTGCCGGAGCCCGAGGCGCCGAGGATCATGATGCGGCTGTTGGTCGGCGAAACCTTCTCGATCGTCTGGCGCAGTTGCGAAACGGCGACCGAGGTACCGATCAGCTCCAGCGCGTCACCGGTGCGGCGCTTCAGGTCGGAAACCTCGCGCTTCAGCTTGGAATTCTCCAGCGCCCGTTCGGCGATCAGGATCAGCCGGTCGGCCTTGAAGGGTTTCTCGATGAAATCGAAGGCGCCGCGCTTGATCGCCGAGACAGCGGTCTCGATGTTGCCATGGCCTGATATCATCACGACGGGCAGTTCCGGATGGCGGGTCTTGATCTCGTCGAGCAGCGACAGGCCATCGAGCTTGCTGCCCTGCATCCAGATATCGAGGAAGATCAGCCGCGGCACCCGATCGGAAATCGCCGCCAGCGCGCTGTCGCTGTCATGGGCCGTGCGCGTCTCGTGCCCCTCGTCGGAGAGAATCCCGGAAACGATCTCGCGAATATCGTGCTCATCGTCGACGACGAGAATATCAGAGGCCATAAACGCTTTCCTTGTCATTGGCTGCGGGAGCGGGCGTCGGATCCAGGCGTGGCAGATGCACGCGGATCATGGCCCCTCTTCCCCGGTCAAAATCGGCGGGCGCATCGTGCAGCTCCAGCTGCCCGCCATGTTCCTCGATGATCTTCTTGACGATGGCGAGGCCGAGGCCGGTGCCCTTCTCACGCATCGTCATATAGGGTTCCAGAATGCTGTGGCGGTTCTCCACCGGCAGGCCGCGGCCATTGTCGATCACGTCGACGGTGAAACGGTCGCGGCCGGTATCGAGGGCGGCGCGGACGAGAATCTTGCGTTCGTCCCGTTCGTCGCTCGGAACGGCCTCGATCGATTCGACGGCGTTCTTGATGAGATTTCCAAAAGCCTGGCCGAGCATGCGGCTGTCGAACAGGCCCTCCAGCGGCTGGTCGCCGAAATCCTGCTCGAAGGTGACGTGATGGTTGCCCATCTCGCGCAGGAAGATCGCGTCGCGCAGGATATTGCGCAGGTCGCTCGGCTCCTTGGTCGGCTTCGGCATGCGGGCAAAGGCGGAGAATTCGTCGACCATGCGGCCGATGTCGCCGACCTGGCGGATGATCGTATCGGTGCACTGGTCGAAGACGGTCCGGTCACCCGGGTCGATCTGCTTGCCGTAGCGGCGCTGGATGCGCTCGGCGGACAGCTGGATCGGCGTCAGCGGGTTCTTGATCTCATGGGCGATGCGCCTTGCCACGTCGCCCCAGGCGGTCGAGCGCTGGGCGATGACGAGATCGGTGATGTCGTCGAGCGTGATCACGTAGGATTCGCTCATGTCGCGCACCTCCTCGCGGGTAACCTGCACACTCAGCGTCCTCACAGTGCCGCCGCGCACCAGCGCGATCTGCTTGCGGAAATCGCCGCGATAACGCACCGCTGCCTCGGTCAGCACGTGATCGACCTCAGGGGCGATATCGACCAGCTGCTTTCCGAGCATCTCGTCGGCCGATAGCGACATCAGCGTCTCGGCCGAACTGTTGACGATGGCGATGCGGCGGTCCTGCTCGACGCCGATGACAGCGGCGGTGACGCCCGAAAGCACCGCCTCGATGAAGCGGCGGCGGTCGTCGACCTCGTCCTTGGCCTCCAGGATCTCGTCGCGCTGGGTGCGGATTTCCGAGATCATCTTGTTGAAGGTGCGTGAGAGATTGGCGACATCGCCGTCGACGGCATGCACCGGCACGACGATGTCCATATTGCCCGATGCAACGCTGTCGGCCGCGGTGATCAGCAGGCGGATCGGCCGGACGATGCGGTCGGCGACGGCGATCGCCGTCCAGATCGCCGCCAACAGCACGATCAGCGCGAAGCCGATGTAGAGCACGGCGAAGGCGACCTGCAGCGAGAAGCGGTTCGCCTCCATCGAGCTGTATTCGGTGGCGTTCTCCTCCATCATGCGCATGGCACCCATGACCTTGGGATCGACGGCGCGCACCGTATAGAGAAAAGTGCCCTGGATGGCATCGAGCTTGATGATGGCGCCGACGAGATTGGTGACGCCGGGCGGGATCAGCGTCGGCTGGCCGGCAGCCGCCTTTTCCAGCGCGTCCTGTGGAATGGCCGGCAGCGGCTTTTCGGTGGCGATATCGGCCTGCACGATCACCGAGCCGTCGCGCTCGACGAGAAAGGCGCCGAGCAAGCCGCGGCCCCTCGCCTGGCGGGTCATCAAGTCGGCAAAACCCGTCCTGTCGAGGCTGTAGAGCGCACGGTTGCGCTCCAGGTCGTTGGCCATGGAGACCGTCTGCCCCTGCAGATAGCTGGCATTCTCCATCATGTAGGCCTGGCCGATATTGCGCGACGAGCTGACGATCGACTGGGTGCGCAGGGCAAACCAGCGGTCAAGGCCGGCATTCAGCGTGATGCTGGCGAAGATGGCGACGAGGATCGCCGGCGTGATCGCCACGATCGAGAAGAGCACGACGATGCGGATATGCAGACGGGCTGCCGCACGGCCGCGGGTGCGCGCCTTGAGCAGCCTTGCCACCTCGCGAGCGATCAAGGCCAGCAGCGTCAGGACAAAGAAGGAATTGACGATCACCGAGGTGATGACGACATGCGACGTCGGCGCGATCGGCGTCAGACCGAGCAGCACGAACAGCGTCGCCGTGGCGCAGAGAAGCGCGCCGCCGGCGAGCACGAGGCCGGGCACGGCAAAAAGGGCGCGGCGATCGGTCACCGTCGTCACCGTCTCGCCCGCCGCCGCCGGCGATACCCCATCCTGCGTCATTCGGCCTCTCTTCAGACGGCACCTGCCGCCCTCGCCATCCGATCGAAACCAAGGAAACGCCGGCTTAAAAAAGCCAGCGTTGCAACGACTCGATCGGGAGCGAATGTCTAAACCCTTGCGTGACCTTTAAGCAACGCATTGTGGCGAAAATGCAACGCATCTCGTCACATTGTCAAGCCGCGCTGACCTTGTCCATCACAATGAGCGCCTTCAGTTCGAAGGCCCGGTTCGGCAAGCCCTCGCTCCATTTCGCAACGGCGATCAGGGCACGGCGGGCGGTCGAAAAAGAAAGCGGAGTGATTTCCCAGGTTTAATCTCGGCGGACGGACAATGACGATGCGCCGTCATCTCGCCGACCGGCATGCCATACGCCTTGAAATGCACGGTTCTTGGAAAGTCCGATCCGCTTACCGATCGCACCGACGATAGCCTAGGACCTATTGCAGATCGGGTTAGGATCGGCAGCCCTCTCGGGTTGGTAAAGCCGTCCTCCAAGGTTCGGACTGCCGCCAGGCGCGGATTACCGCGACAGGCAATTTGATCCAGCGCAACGCTTGAACCCGGCATTCATCGTATCCCTCCAGGCAACTCCATAACCATGGAGGATAATGCCTCAAAGAGGAGATGCAGAATGTCCATGTTCAGACTGCCAACTATCACTCTGCTGGCCTTGCTCGGTGCCATGGGCATCGCGTCCGCCCAGACGAAAAGTCCAGACTTGGCCCAGTCGGAGGCTAAGCCCGAGGCCGAAGGATCGGAAATGATGCCCGGCATGATGGGCCGCAACATGATGTCATCGGGCATGAGTGAAGGAATGCGCATGATGGGGCCAATGCACGGTCATATGATGAAGATCATGTTCGTCATCGCCGATAGTGATGGGGACGGCGCAATTTCTTTCGAAGAGTTGACCGCAATCCACAAACGCGTCTTCGACGCGGTCGATGCAAACAATGACGGCAAAGTCACACCTGAAGAAATGCAGTCGTTTATGCAGGACATGTGACCGGAGGCTCGGCATTTGTCACCCCGCGTCAGACCGAGAGCTGATCTTGATCCGGATCAATGCAACGGACCCACGACACGCCTAGGTTTGCTTGCGGCGGAGGGAATCGCTCGTTTTCTTCGATCAGGGGGCGAGATTGGCAGCAGAACAAAGTGTCGGTCACGAACATGAAGCCGACTGGAGAACGACCATGCAGAAGCAGTCCTCCTCGCAACCGAGGCAGCATATCGAAAAGCACAAGGCGATCCTTGACGAACGCCGGCATGAGCTGGAAACCCGCCTGCGAGCGATCGAGCATGATTTCGAGCAGCCTCGTAATCCTGATGATGACGATCGTGCCACCGAGCGAAATAACGATGAAGTCCTGGAAGTACTCGGCGAGACTGGACAAAAGGAGCTCCTCGCCGTCGAGGCGGCGTTGGACCGGATTCAGGCTGGAACTTTTGGCATCTGTGTAAAATGTGGCAAGCCGATCGCCGAGAGGAGGCTTGACGCCGTCCCCCACACACCTTTCTGCCAGTCTTGCGCTCAGTCGATTTAAAGCAAGGCCACCGCGCTCTGCGATCTGAACCCTTCCAAATGGCTTAACTTAACGGCCGTACGTCAACCGCTCGCGCCTCGACAGAAGCTGGTTCAATGCGGCTGGAGGCACAAAAGCTCTCCACCCGCATTGATGTGCCGTCCATGCGACGTGCAACTTGGCTTACTGTGCGTGTTGCTTGCGCATGGCCTCGGCGATTTGTGCCTTGACTGCGTCTATTCCGAAGCTTCCGCCTTTCTGCATCGGCGGAAATTCAATGGCGGTCTTCGCCAGTTCTTCGACTTTTTGCTGAACCAGGACGAAACGCCAGAACTCGAACTTGTACCATTCAAAGTATTCTTGTGAACCAACGTTACCCTTGAAAAAGGCCGTACGCTCGAATGGATCAAGGCGCAGGTTTATCACGGTCGGCACGTCCAATTTCACCGTATTGCC